>JAFVVB010000057.1 GCA_017502425.1 Ruminococcus sp.
CAGAAAACACTCGTCTGTGGAAGTTTTACGACCTCAAAAAAGAAAATCCCGAGTACACCCTCGTTCCCTCTATCGTTTTAAGACGTGATTCCAACAGCGATTTTTACTCATTCACTTTGGATAAAGGTACAAGCTCCGATATTGCAGTAAACGATCCGGTTGTATCTCAGAATGGTTTAGTTGGATGGGTTAGCGAAGTTGACCTTAATACGTGTAAAGTAGTAACACTCCTATCCCCTCAGACCAGCGTCGGCGCTATTGATAATAAAACTCAGGACACAGGAGTCATCAGCGGAAACGCTAAATACAGCGACAAAAACCGCACCACTATGTCTAAGCTCTCCACTGACCATAAAGTAAAGAAAGGTCATATTGTCACAACTACGGGTATCGGAGGATTATATCCAAAGGGACTTATTATCGGCGAAGTCACCGATGTGTGCTACGATACCTATAACACATCTTACTATGCTGTTATTAAACCATACGATAATATAAAAACTATATCAGAAGTAGCTATCATTACCGAATACACCGGTCAGGGTCAGGTACTGATAAATGATAAAAAGGGTAACGAACGATGAGAAATACGGCAGCTTTTCGGTATTTTGTGTATAGCATGGAGATACTGCTGATTTTCGTGCTACTTGGGACTCCGCTGTTATTACCGGATATTTTCGGTGGAGCACCGTGTGTATTGATGGCATCGGCTATCACCATAGCGGTGTTTGAATCAGAGGTTCCTGCGATGGTTTTCGGTATGGTGTGCGGAGTTCTGATTGATCTTGGTTTTTCGAATTCCATCGGCACTTTCGCCATATCTCTGACTATCGTTTGTTTTATACTGGGCTTTGTGGCTAATAACTATATTACGGCTAATTTCTGGAACGTTATGCTTAGCAGTATCGTGATAATTACTGCTGTTATGTCGATACATTTTTTATTCAGCTATGTGATTGAAGGATACGGCGAGGCATCGCTGTACTTTATAAATCACTATATTTCACGAATCGTTCTGACAGTTCTTACCACAGCGGCTATTTACTTTTTCAATCGGTTTATATATCGTACACTCTCGGATGAATTTTAAAAAATAATATTATGAAAGGGTGATTTTCATGGGCAAAGATAATAAAAATGCTAACATCAGAATTATTATCTGTATAGTGATGGTCATCCTTATTTTTTCAGGTTTTGCATTTCGACTTTTTAATTGGCAGATTGTAAACGCTGAGCAATATCAGGAAATATCGGCTCAATCAACGTCATATATCGAAGAATCCGACGCGACACGCGGAGAGATTTTAGACGTAAACGGCAAACCGCTTGCGGTAAATAAAACTGCATACAATATCGTAATGAATAAAATCTACATCAAGGATGACAACACTAACAGCGTTATTTCTACATTACTCGATTTATGTGTAGCATGCGATACAAAATGGGTTGATGTGCTACCGATTGCGGTAAGCTATGATACGGTAGTTTTTGAAAATGACAGCGAGGCTGAGTATGAGTATATAGTCGGCGAGAGTATGCTCAACGAACCTAAGCTTTCGTCAGCACAAGATGTTTTCGATGCGTTATGTAAGCGCTATGAAGTAGAAGATGTCGAAGATTTACAGCGCAGACGAGATATTGTTTCTGTCAGATATAATATGGAAAAAAGTGGCTACTCGTACTCTGATGTATATATATTTGCTCAAAAAGTATCTCAGGATACGGTAGCTGTGGTTTCTGAGCAAACCCAGTCTATCGCCGGCGTTGAAATCAGAGTAACTAATGAGAGAGTTATCAAAAATGGTACTACCGCTCCTCATATTCTCGGTGTTGTTGGTTCTTTGAGTGCTGACGAATATGAAGAGAAAAAAGATGATGGTTACGAGATGAATGACGTTATCGGAAAGTTCGGTATCGAAGCGGCTCTTGAAGAAGAGCTCAGAGGCGAATCAGGCACGAAAACTATCGTAAAAGACGAAAACGGTAACGTAGTCAGCGAAACAGAAACTAAAAAGGCTCAACCTGGTAATACAGTTTATTTAACAATAGATTCAAACGTTCAGCAGGTTGCTAACTACTCACTTTTAAAGAATATCAACCGTGCACGTGCTGAAGGCGAGGCACTCAAAAAAGCTGCGAAAAAAAGCAATGCTCAGCAGAAAGATCGCTATGGTGAGGACTGCTACTGCGGTGGTGCTGTTATGCTTTCAGTAAAGGATAATTCCGTTATTGCGGCGGCATCGTGTCCGAACTACGATATATCAAAGTACTACGACGATACATATAACGTGTGGCTCAACACAAGCGAGCACGCACCGATGTTCTCGCGTACTTTCGACGGGTCTTTTGCACCAGGTTCTGCGTATAAACCATGTGTCGCATTAGCGGCATTACAGGAGAAGGTTATTTCTCAGAATACTCTTATTAACTGTACTAAACACTATGATTACTATAAAGATGATGTAGTAAACTGTATGGGTACTCACGGACCTACTGCTTTGCATAATGCGATGACAGTATCGTGTAACTACTATTTTGCTGATACAGGTAGAAGACTAGGTGCCACTACACTTTATATGTATGCTGAAAAATTCGGACTTGGCGTAAAGACAGGTATAGAAATCGACGAGTCGGTCGGCACGCTTGCAGGTAGAGATTCCACTACATGGTATGAAGGAAATGCTGTACAGGCGGCTATCGGTCAGAGTGACAATACTTTTACTCCGATGCAGCTTGCTACTTATGTATCTACCATTGCTAATAACGGCGTCAGATATAAAACTCACCTTATCAGAAAAATCGTAAACTATGAACGTGACGAAACAATTCTTTATAATGATCCCAAAAAACCTATGAAGGTTGAGGAAACAGGAATATCAAAGAAGAATATGACACTAGTAAAAAGCGCTATGCGAAATGTTGTCAAAAATGGTACTGCGACACCGGTAGCAGCATATCCTAAGGCAGTAGCAGGCAAAACAGGTACTGCCGAAAACGCAGGAAGTGATCATGTAATTTTCGTGTGTTTCGCTCCGTATGAAAAACCTGAAGTAGCAGTGGCAGTTGTGCTTGAGCACGGCGCTAAGAGTAAGTATGCTATGTATACTGCTATGGATATGATGGACGCGTACTTCTATGATAAAACTCTCAAAAAGGTCAAAGCAAAGAGCTGGGGCTAAAAAACAGTAAGAGAGTTACTAAAAACAAGTGTCTTACTAGCTAATATGTGAATAATTGGACGTACTTTTTATTGAATATGCCTAATTTTATGAGCGATTATTCTACATAGAGAGCAACGAATTTTCGTTGCTCTTTTTATTGTTTTATGCTAAAATAACTGTGAGGTATTATTATGAGCAAGGTAATTGTCGTAGCGTCAGGAAAAGGCGGCACGGGAAAAACTACGGTTACAACGTCGCTTGCGTTGGCACTAAGCAGAAAACAGAATAAAGTTTTAGTCGTGGACTGTGATAGTGGTATGCGAGGAACTGATATGATGCTCGGAATTACCGACCGTTTAGTGCACGATGTTTCTGATATCATAGCGGGAACGTGTGATTTTGATGATGCGCTTTATGAATGTCCGGGAGCGAAAGGACTTTATACTATCGCCGCACCTATATCAGCCGAGGACGAAGTAAGTCCTCAGGTGATGAAGCAGTTCATCGAAGAGCATAAAAACGATTTTGACTACGTTTTAGTAGATGCTCCTGCGGGACTTGGTACCGGATTTGAGGCGGCGGCTGTTGCGGCTGATAGAGCGTTGATTGTAGTCAACACTGAACCTATCAGTGTGCGCGGAGGTATCAATATCCGTGAGAAACTCACCGAAATGGGAATCGAAGATCAGCGCCTCGTTATTAACCGCTTTGATAAAGAGCGTTTTATCAGCACTAAACTTTACGAAGATCTTGATGAGATTATCGATACTGTGGGGGTAAGACTTATCGCACTTATACTCGAAGATGTGCGTATACCTGCTCTTGCGCAACGTGGGGCACTCGCTACTAACTGGTCGAGTTCTGGCGTTGTATTTGATAGTTTGGTGGAAAGAATCAACGGAAACGATGTCGCACTTTCTGTAAAGCTTTAACTTCTAATAATTACTTTTACATAGAATTAGTATGGAGGGATATTTATGAATATTGCACTTATTGCACACGATGAGAAAAAAGAACTGATGGTACAGTTTTGTATTGCTTACTGTGGAATTCTGAGCAGGCACAATATTTGTGCTACCGGCACTACCGGTAAAATGGTCAGCGAAGCAACAGGACTTGAGATACAGAAGTTTCTCGGCGGTTCTCAGGGCGGTGACCAGCAGATTGCTGCGCGTATTGCGTGCAATGAAATCGATATGCTTATGTTCTTCCGTGATCCACTCACTCCTAAACCACACGAACCAAATGATATGAATCTTTTGCGTCTTTGCGATATGCACAACATCCCAGTTGCCACTAATATTGCTACTGCTGAGGTTCTTATCCACGGTCTTGAACGTGGTGACTTAGACTGGAGAAATATCGTAAGATAATATACTTTAGGGAGAGATTTGCGTCTCTCCTTTTTTGTTGCAGAAAAAAACGCCCGTTTTACTGGGCGTTTCTCTATCTTATATTAATTATTTAGCGTCTTCGACGGCTTCTACCGCTTTTTGATAGTCTTCGATATCCTGCTGAATATCGTTATAGTCTTCTAAAGCTTTTTCGTATGCCTGCTCAGCGTGCTCTGCAGCTTCCATAGCTTCTCTGAGCTTTTTTTCTTCTTTACTTTCGCACGCGCATAGTGATACGCATAAAACCATAGCCAGTAATAGTCCGAATATTTTTTTCATACGAATTACCTCCATTTGCTATATTCTTAATTATACCACAAGAATATATAAATTGCTACATATATTGTAAAAGCCCACATCATCTGATACGGGCTTTTTAAAAATCATTATTCTTATTATATTTTCCATCATAAGAAAAACACAGACAATTATATATAATTTTATATATATCAAAATATATTGAATGTATATGTTCGGCATAACATAACAACTTTGTGTAAACAATAATTAATAACATATATTTTTATACCAGTTGCATCTTTATAAAAGCTATTATAGTGTCAGGGGTGTTTACTATGTATGAAGACTTTGTGCGAGAGCGAATTACTCAGCTAAGGCTCAAAAAGGGTGTGTCCGAATATCAGATGAGTTATGACTTAGGACACAGCAGAGGTTATGTGTACAATATATCGTCAGGTAAAGCGTTACCGCCACTGAAAGAATTTTTCTCTATATGCGAATATTTTGAATTAACTCCTCATCAATTTTTTGATACAGAAACGCAAAACCCCAAGTTGATTCAGATGATAGTGGATGGTGTGTACAAGCTGAGAGAAGAAGACCAGATTATTCTGCTTTCTTTTATTAATCGAATGTTAAAGTAATAATCGATGAGAGTAAAGCCACGTTTTTCGTGGCTTTATTTTTTATGTAAACCTATTGGAAAAGCGTGAAAAATGTGGTATATTATAAACTAGATAAGTTTGTACTAAAGAAAGGGTTTATATAATGGCTATACTCACTAAAAAAGTCAGAGGTACCGAAGATGTACTTCCTAAAGACAGCTATCGCTGGCAGTTTATTGAGGATATTATGAGAAAAGAGTCGCAGTCTTTCGGATATAAAGAAATTCGCACTCCTGTTTTTGAACACACTAAGCTCTTTTCACGAGGTGTCGGTGAAACTACCGACGTTGTCCAGAAAGAGATGTATACCTTTGATACCAAAGGTGGCGAAAGTATCACACTTCGTCCCGAAGGTACTGCCGGAGCGGCGCGTGCACTGCTTGAGCACGCTATATATAACGATGGTCTACCTGTAAAGGCGAGCTACTTCGTTTCATGTTACCGCTACGAAAAACCTCAGGCAGGCAGACTCAGAGAGTTCCATCAGTTTGGTCTTGAATGCTATGGCACTTCTAACCCTGCGGCTGATGCCGAGCTCATCTGTGCGGCTAAATCTATTTTTGATCGTCTTCAGATTAAGAATCTGCGTTTAGAGCTTAATTCTATCGGTTGCCCTACATGCAGAAAGAAATACCACGAAGCATTAAAAGAGTATTTTGAGAATTCAAAGGAAGAGCTGTGTGAAACATGTCTTTCACGACTTGAGCGTAATCCGATGCGTATTCTTGATTGCAAGTCACCGGTATGTTCTGCTATCGCTGAAAATGCACCTAAGGTACTCGACTATTTATGCGATGAGTGTAGCGAACATTTTGAAAAAGTAAAAGAATTGCTCACTAAAGCGGGCGTGGAGTTTATCGTCAATCCTACTATCGTCAGAGGTCTTGACTATTATACAAAAACCGTGTTCGAATTTGTATCTACCGATATCGGTGCCCAGTCTACCGTTTGTGGCGGTGGCAGATACGACGGTCTTATTGAAGAACTCGGTGGTCAGCATATGCCGTCTCTTGGTTTTGCGCTCGGTATGGAAAGACTTTTGATGTTGATGGACGCTCAGGGTATTGAAATAGAAAAACCGAACACCTGCGATATTTACATCGCTTCTATGGGTGATAATGCCGCTAAGAAAGCGTTTGAGCTCACCCAGCGTATCAGAACAGCGTCGCTTTACGCCGAGTGCGACGTAGTCGGAAGAGGACTTCGTGCTCAGATGAAATATGCTGATAAAATCGGCGCTAAATTCTCACTCGTTATCGGTGATAACGAAATAGCTGAGAATAAAGCTAAACTAAAAAATATGCAGTCAGGAGAGCAAAGAGAAGTTTCGCTCAAAGAAGAGTTTTTGACTCAGTTTTACGATGCGTTATTTGATGCTCAGAACCCTGACGTACTATAAGAGGAGAGTGAAAACATGGCAGAATTTATGACAGGATTGAAGAGATCACATTATTGTGGTGATCTTCGAATCGCTAATGTTAATGAAGAAGTTACCGTTTGTGGATGGGTACAGCGTCAGCGTGACCTCGGTCAGCTCATCTTCATCGATTTAAGAGACCGCACAGGTATCGTACAGCTAGCTTTTGGTGACTCAACAGACAAAGAGATTTTCGAAAAAGCTTTTCAGGCAAGAAGCGAGTACGTATTGTGTGCTAAAGGTATAGTAAGGGAACGTAGTTCAAAAACTACTAAAGTAGCTACCGGTGACATCGAAATCGAGGTTACTGATTTAAGAGTACTATCAAAGGCTCAGACACCACCATTTGAGATTGTTGACGAGTCTAAGACCAGCGAAGATATCCGTTTGAAATACAGATATTTAGACCTTCGTAGAAAACCGCTGTTTGATAACCTTTACCTTCGTTCAAAAATCGCTAAGGTTGCCCGTGACTATTTCTACGAGAACGGATTTATCGAGATTGAAACACCAATGCTTATTAAATCCACTCCTGAAGGAGCTCGTGACTATTTAGTACCTTCACGTATCCATAACGGCAAGTTCTATGCACTTCCACAGTCTCCTCAGATTTACAAACAGCTATTAATGCTCTCAGGCTTTGATAGATACATTCAGCTTGCTAAATGTTTCAGAGATGAGGACTTACGTGCTGATAGACAGCCTGAATTTACTCAGATTGATATGGAGCTTTCTTTCGTTGACGTAGAAGATATTCTTGAAATTAACGAGGGCCTTTTCAAACGTCTTTTCAAAGAAGTTTTAGGTCAGGATTTAGAAACTCCGTTTGAGAGAATGACATATAATGACGCTATGAACAGATACGGCTCAGATAAACCTGACGTTCGTTTTGATATGCAGATTCAGGATTTATCCGATATGGTTAAAGACTGCGATTTCAAAGTATTTACTGACGCTGTTAATAACGGTGGTTCTGTTCGTGCTATCGTTGCTAAAGGGGCAGCATCTACCCTTACACGTAAAGAAATTGATAAACTCACCGAGTTTGTACGTGGTATCGGCGCTAAAGGCTTAGCGTTTGTAAGATGGGTAGAAGATACACCGTCATGTAGCTTTGCTAAGTTTATGAAAGAGGGAGAGCTTGAGAATATTCTTTCAACAGTAGGCGCTGAAAAAGGTGACGTTGTGTTAATCGTTGCTGATAAAGATAGTGTTACCCTTCCTACTCTCGGTGCACTTAGACTAAGTGTTGCGAAAAAGCTTTCTATCATTCCTGATACATTCAAATTTGTATGGATTGTTGACTTCCCGTTCTTCGAGAAAGACGAAGAAAGTGGTGAGTGGATTGCTATGCACCACCCATTCACTATGCCTAAGGAAGAGTGTCTGCCTTATCTTGATACTGATCCATCCAAGGTTATCGCTAAAGCATACGACCTGACCCTAAATGGTACAGAGCTCAGCTCGGGTTCAATCCGTATCACCGACTATGAACTCCAGCAGAAGATGTTCAAAGCATTAAAGTTAACCGATGAAGAAATCGAAGCTAAATTCGGTTTCTTGGTTGAGGCGTATAAATACGGTGCACCACCACACGGTGGTATGGGTATCGGTCTGGACAGAATCGCTATGATTTTATGTAAGTGTGATTCACTCAGAGATGTTACAGCATTCCCTAAGGTCCAAAACGCATCTGAGCTGATGAGTGACTGTCCGTCATTTGTCGATGAAGAGAGTTTGGATGTACTCGGTATTGCACTCAAAGAAACTGAATAAAATAAAAACAGCCTGATTTTTCAGGCTGTTTTTTTATGCTTATTTCTGAATGTATCCATCGTTAAGTAAAGATTTTTCAGTCGCAGATTTAGATAAAGTGCCGTCACCCCAGTAGTCAATAACTCCGGTACGGTTAAGGTCAGTAAGATTATCCGTGTTATCCATTGACCATGTGGTTACAGCCACACGATAATAGTCAGTGAGCTCGCTATATACCACATTACAACAGGAAAGACTATCTGCATCGTCGAACTCATTGTGCATAGTGACATCAAGAGCGTCTTTTTGATTTTCGGTATAGTCATGTATCGGGTAGTATGAGGTCTGTATCATTTCAACGATAGTGTCATCATTGCTGCCAAATTCAATGACCTCGATAATGCCGTTGTTATCCTTGACAAAAGCGCTGCTGGTTTCAGCAGCCATCGCTCTCTCTAAATGATAAATGCCATTATTACTCAGAAGAGAAGTGTATTCTGCATTCGCAGTAGAATTATCAGGTTTATTTGGTTTAGTGTCAGTATTACAGGAAACAGCAACAACTATAAGAATGACAATCAACGCAACTACCATCACAAAAACGCCTACACTACCGTTTGACTTTTTCTTATTATTGCTTACAGGTTTATTAATCGGTCTTTGAGGTTGAGTAGGTGCCTGACGAGGGGGCTGTACCGGTTTTCTTTGCTGTGGTTGTGCAGGTTTTTGTACAGGAGTATATGATGCCGGTGGCTTTGGTGTCACAACTGCTTTAGGAGCTTTAGCAGGAGTAGATGCAAACGGCTTTGGCGACTGAATATTATCTGCTTTTTTCTGTTTAGGTGGTTGGTTTTTTGCGTTTGAGTAGCCGTTATCCTGAATAATCTGACTTTTAGAAACAGAATAAACTGCATTACCTCTGTTTTGGTTTTCAGATTGCACACCGTCTTTTTCATCAGCAATAACTGTTCTGTATAAATCCTGTTTCTCGTTTTTTACATGAGTATTTTTATTTTCGTAGAAAACAGGGGCATTGAAATCACGGTTTTTGGGTGTACTATTCCCTGTGTTTAACGCCAGTTTTGTTTGAGTCATCATCTCGTTCATATCGGTATATCGATTGCTTCTATGAACGGCTAACCCATGCATAAGTACAGCTTCAAGCGATTTTTCGATTTTAATACCGAGCTGAGAAGGTGTTTTCAGATTATCTTCATATAGTCTATCGAGCGCATCATCAGGAACTTTTCCGGTAATACATCGGTACATAGTCGCACACATTCCGTAAATATCGGTCCACGGACCCTGCTTTCCGTTTTTGCGATACTGTTCCTCAGGAGCGTATCCCTGCTTAAGCATAACGGACATAAGCTTTTCGTCGTTGGTGTAATATCGTGCTGAGCCGAAATCCATTAATCTTAACGTGCCGTTTTTCATATACATTACGTTGTCGGGACTGATGTCGCGATGCACTACACCTGCGTTATGCATTTTTTCGAGTGACTTCATAACAGGAAGCATGAGAGTAAATAGCTCTTTCGGATTCATTACACCGTTTTGCTTGCAATGTTTTGCGAGTGTCACTCCGTCGAGATACTCCATGATGATATAGGCAGTAGAGTTTTCCTCGAAATAATCCCTCACGTCTACTATACCCTTTTCCTGAGAAAATTTAGCGATACTTCTTGCTTCCATCAGGAATCGGTCTTTACCTTTTAGGAAAAATTCTCTTTGCTTCTCAGTGCTGGTGATAATTTCCGACGAATTTTCGTGGTTACGGTTAACATAGCCGTTAGGATAGTATTCTTTTACGGCAACTTTGATGTCGAGAATGGTGTCCAGACCGATGTATGTTATGCCAAAACCACCTTCACCAAGCGCAAAGCCTATGAGATATCTTCCGTTAAGGAGGGTACCGGGCAGCAGATGGTGTGCGGGAGTTTTAATATTATTATCTTTAAGACATTTAGTGCAAAATCCGGCTTCTTTGATTTCGCTCATACAATTATAACAATAGTTTTTCATGTTCCACCCTGATTGTTGAAATATATTTTAATTGTAGTATAAATGCATTGATAAAGCAATACAAACTACGCTAAAAAAGGAAAAAGCCTGCGTAAAAGCAGGCTTTAGTCATTTTCTTTTGTATGTTCTTTGTCAGCTGTCAGCAAAATCCACCAGAAGTCGCTGCCTTCACCGATTTTTGTGTTAACGCCGAATTGAGCGTTGTGCTGAGTGAGGATACTTTTCACGATACTAAGACCCAGTCCCGTACCCACAACAGCAGTTTTATGTTCTTTATCAACTTTGTAGTAGCGGTCCCAGATATAGTCGAGTTTTGATTCATCAATTCCGTCACCGTGGTCAATAACTTCTACACATACGTTAGAATTAACTATGTTTTGCTTTACAATAATGGTTTTGTCTTCTCCACAGTAGTTGATAGCGTTGTTGATGAGGTTATACATAACCTGAGAAATACGTAGCGGATCCGCAAGTACAAAGGCATCTTCCTCGTACTCAAAAACTATATTATACCCATCTTGTTCAATGAGTTTAGTGTATCTTTTGAATATATCCTTGATACAGGTTGTGAGATTGAACACGGATTTTTCCATAGGAATAGCACCTGACTCAAGCTTAGAGATATCAAGCATATCGTTAACTAAAGTGGTGAGTCGGTTAGCTTCGTCAATGACTATCTGGATATTTTCAGGACTGTTTTCGCCCGGTAGGTCACGCATAACTTCTGAATAACCCGTTATCATAGTAAGCGGAGTGCGCAGATCGTGAGAGATATTTGCTATCAATTCACGTCGCAAAGTATCAACCTTATTGAGCTCGCGTGCAGAGTATGTGAGTGTGTCGTTGAGCTCGCTGAGTTCTTTATAGTTAGCTCCGCTAAAGGTGATGTCGTAGTTTTGCACAGCAAGCTGTTTAGCCTTTTCGTTAGTTTCACGAATAGGTTTAGATAAATAATGTGATGTAATAACGGCGATGAAGATGCTGATTATAAAAATGAAGAATGTCATAATAATAAGCTGGAATTTCAGTGTATCTACGATACTTGATACAGGAGTGATTTCCGATTCAACCACTACGAAGTATTGTGCATCTTCAGTTTCGACTATCTGAGCACATTTTAAAAACTCTACTCTTTCGCGTTCTAATGCAGGCGCAAAATCAGATTTTTTGGAGAAAGGATTGTTATCGTCCTTGTATGATTTGATAGTGATTTCTCCACCGTTTAGCGTTGCTGACTGATAGTACTCATATATTGAACTCATATTAATCAGAGAGTTGGAATACAAAAACTTATGAGGTGTGTGGATAGGAGTCAGTATATCCGTACTCGAATCATACACGGAAATGCTCATATCATTCTGTTCTTCGATTTCCTTAAGCATCGAATCAAGATCATCGTCTTCTATGTGGTGAGCGATGCTATCGGCACATTTAGTGACCTGACGGGTTTTGACCCCTCGGTAAAAAGATTCAAAAAACACGTTTTGAAATAACCACATTATTATGATAAGCAAAACGGAAAACAGCAGAAAAGCCAGAGAAAGATACACCTTAAGAGGCAGTTTTCTGTTAATTAGCTTCAAAACGGTATCCCACCCCTCTTAGTGTAACAATAAGACCTGAGTATTCTTTCAGGCTTTTTCTCAGCAGCTTTATATGAGTATCGAGTGTTCTGTCATCGCCGAAAAAGTCATATCCCCACACCTTGCTGATGAGGGTTTCTCGTGTGAGTGCGAGTCCCCTGTTTTTAACCATAAAGAAGAACAGGTCATACTCTTTTGGTGTCATAGTGACACGTTCACCGTCTATTTCTACTGTGCGTGCAGAAAAATCGACACATAGTCCGTTGTATATAAATCTGTCATTTATAGAGTCGGTGTTTTTTGCATAGCGTTTTAGTATAGCGTTGACTCTCATCATCAGCTCTTTTGGAGAAAAAGGTTTGACTACGTAGTCATCGACACCCAGTTCAAAGCCGTGGATACGGTCATATTCTTCACCTAAGGCTGACAACATGATGATAGGAGTGTTGTGTCTCTTTCTGATTTCCTGACACGCAGCAAATCCATCAAGATGTGGCATCATAATATCCATAATGATAATATCCATATCCTCTTTTTCGCATATTTCAACGGCTTCTCTTCCGTCTTGAGCTTCAAAGACGGTATGACCCTCGTATACTGCATATTTTTTAATAAGTTCTCTGATTCTGAATTCGTCATCTGCGATAAGTAGTCTGCTCATAGTATTCGCCTCCTGCTATTTCTTTAATTTAGTATCTGAATGTGACAGTTATATGTTGAAATAATAATAAATATTTGAATATATCTATATTATCATAAAGTGATAAATATTGAAATATTAAGTGAAATATTTTATACTGGTTAGTAATGAGGTGGACTTTATGAGAATTATTAAAGCAGAAGACATAAAGAATGCAGTGAAAGCGATGTTTATGAGCTTAAACTGTAATATAGGTGACGATATTACTAATGCGCTGAAAAAATCACTAGCGAATGAAGAATCCGATACTGCTAAAGCGGTTTTAAACCAGCTCATTGAAAATAACGAGATAGCTAAACGTGAGCAGATACCGCTGTGTCAGGATACGGGAATGGCGGTGCTTTTCGTTGAATACGGCGATAAAGTGACGATTGACGGAGATTTCAGTGAAGCGATTATGCAGGGTGTGCGAGAAGCGTACATAGACGGATATCTGAGAAAATCCGTAGTAGATGACCCTGTTTTTGATAGAAGAAATACTAACGATAACACTCCTGCTGTTGTTCACACAAAAATAGTAAGCGGTGAAACTCTCAGAATTACTGCGGCATCAAAGGGTTTTGGCAGTGAGAATATGTCGAAAATCAAGATGCTTGCACCTTCTGCATCGGTTGAGGGAGTAGAAGAATTTATTTTAGAAACAGTCAGAGCAGCAGGTCCTAATCCTTGTCCACCGATAGTAGTAGGGGTGGGTATCGGAGGAACATTTGAGCAGGCGGCAAAGCTGTCTAAAATGGCGTCGATAAGGTCAGTGGATTCTAAAAATGCCGACGAGCGTTATGCTGACTTAGAGGACCGACTACTTGAAAAAATAAACGAAATGAATATCGGTCCTGCGGGACTAAAGGGAAAAACCACAGCTCTTAAAGTCAATATAGAATACGAACCGACACACATCGCGTCTATTCCTGTGGCGGTTAATATATGTTGTCATGCGTGCAGACATCAGAGTATAGAAATGTGAGGATAATATGAGCATAAAACTTAGCTTACCGCTGAAAAAAGAAGATATAAAAAAGCTTAAAGCAGGTGACAGCGTTACTCTGACAGGAGAACTTTATACTGCGCGAGATGCAGCTCACAAGCGTTTTTACGAAATGGTTTTAAGTGGGGAAAAATTGCCGATAAATATCAAAAACGAAACGATATACTATGTTGGTCCTGCTCCCGCAAAACCAGGCAGTGTTATAGGACCTTGCGGTCCTACGTCATCGTATCGTATGGACAAATACACACCCATGCTCCTTGATATGGGATTATGTGCTATGATAGGAAAAGGCGAGAGAAGTGACGAGGTTATTGACGCCATTAAACGTAACGGAGCGGTGTATTTTGCAGCTATCGGAGGAGCAGCGGCTCTTATTTCCAAAAGCATAGTGAAAGATGAGTATGTGTGCTTTGAAGATTTGCAAACCGAGTCAGTACATAAATACACAGTAAAAGATTTTCCGTGTATCGTAGCCATTGACAGTTTCGGCAACGATGTATATAAATAAGCTAAATGAAAAGCCACCGAGAGTGAATACTCTATGGTGGCTTTATGTTTAGTTATTATCGAGGTCTTTCATATATTCATCGACTATATCGGCAGCCATTTTAACAAGGTCAGCACAAGGACGTTTTGCATAGTACTCCTTGGTTCTGTCCTGAGGAGTAGGGTCACTCTTCTTTTTTGAAAGTCCTAAAAGCTCTTTGCATATAATGGAGCCGTTTTCATCTTCGAAACGTTTAGCAAGCGTTTGAATATGGCTGTATAATCCCATTTTAGCTTCTTTATCAGTAGGTGATACATAGCCGTATTTCATATCGAAAACCATAAACATACCGCTCACTGCACCGCACACTTCCCTGAGTCTGCCCATACCTCCGCCAAAACCGGAAGATAGCTTAACAGCAGTTTCAAAATCAAATCCCAAATCTTCAGCAAAAGCTCCGAATACCGCCTGTGCACAGTTATATCCCTCTAAAAAAAGAGATTTCGCTCTATCGCCTTTAGTCATATAAACACCTCAAATTCCGTAGTAAAAAACATAAAGGCCGTCAAAAGACGACCTTTATGATAAAAGTTAATTAGTAATCTTAATTATTTAAGACCAGCCTGGATCATCTGGATCTCAGTAGCGTCCATGATAGAAACCTGTCCGTCCTTATCAACGTCAGCTGCGAGCTCTGATGTCTCAGTAGCATACTCTTTTGTCTGAGCAAGAACCATCTGGATCTCAGTAGCGTCCATTACAGAAACAACGCCGTCACCGTCAACATCGCCGAGGAGATACTCTGGAGCTGTTGACTCTGATGAAGGAGGTTCAACCGGTGGAATAGGATCGTGCTCTGGGATTACGTGGTTGCCTTCAGCGTCGTAGTGGTCGTCACGGAGACAGTCAGCTTCTGTACCGTCTGGTGTGAAGCCGTAGCAGCCGTTACCATAGTAGTAGTACCACTCACCACCGCATGTCTGTCTGCCTGAGAATTCAGCAACAGAAATGAGGTCAGGGTCAACAACGAAGATCATGTTGTCGAATGACTCAGTACCGTCAGGATAGTTCTCTGACTCGCCTGGCTCATAGTACTCACATGGGATGTTGATAGACTGAGCAGCGCAGAAGTAGATAGGCTGTGTACTATCCATACCACCGTCAACAGCGTTGTTCCAGATGATTGTTGTAGCAGCCTGTGGAACGTCAGCATAGAAAACGTATGGATCGCTCTCTTCAGAACCTGAAGGGAGATAACCTACCCAAGCAGCTGGGTCAGCAACACCTGAACCCCACCAGTAGATACCAGCAGTACCAGTAGCAACAGTAGTCTCGCTCATAGGAACGAACCATGTTGGTGCGAATTCGCCAGCGTGGCCAATAGGCTCACCAGTTACTTCGTCAACAGAATCGTCGTCGCCGAGTTCACCGTTTTTGCCGTTTGGCATAAGGAAATAGTATCTGTTTGTTGCAACTTCTTCGCCCATAAGTTCAACGTGCTCAGCAACAGCTTCGTCAACTGTCTTGATGTCTGGATCGTTCCAGCCATAAGCAGAAGCAACAACTGCGCATGAAGCAACTAACATTACTGCGAGTAAAATGCTAATAAGTCTTTTCATTTTAAAAGTCCTCCTAAAATTTTAGTACATACATTATATCACACTGTTTTTCAATATACAAGTATACCAAATACACAAAAACACCTTAATTATTTTATGGAATATTCCAAATAATTTGTTTTTTGTATAAAGTTGTTAAGAAAATAAAGGGTGGAAGATTTGTGTTTTTACACATAAAGCAGCAAAAGAGTGTAAACTTACTTGTAAATTGCGCTCATATATGATATTATCATATAAATATGTTCAAAATTATTTTTGAGCTAAAATTCTCGCAATATAACGAAGAACAGGTGATATACGTGGCATTTCCACAGGATAAAATCAGAAATTTCAGTATAATTGCTCATATCGACCACGGTAAAAGCACACTTGCGGACAGAATACTCGAGCACACTCAGAGTGTGGCTGTACGTGATATGGAAGACCAGCTTTTAGACGATATGGATTTAGAGCGTGAACGCGGTATTACTATCAAAGCACACGCGGTAACACTTGAATACAAAGCAGATGACGGAGAGCTTTATCAGTTCAACCTCATCGATACACCGGGTCACGTAGACTTTAACTACGAGGTTTCACGTTCTCTTGCGGCGTGTGAGGGTGCGGTACTCGTAGTAGATGCTTCTCAGGGTATCGAAGCCCAGACTTTAGCTAACACTTACTTAGCGGTGGATTCGGGACTTGAGATTGTACCGGTAGTTAATAAAATCGATTTGCCATCTGCTGA
>JAFVVB010000001.1 GCA_017502425.1 Ruminococcus sp.
CATCAGCTAATTCACCGATAGCAACCGAAACACCGCCAGCGCCAAAGTCGTTACAACGTTTGATAAGTTTAGTAGCTTCAGGATTGCGGAATAATCTCTGGAGTTTACGCTCTTCAGGTGCGTTACCCTTCTGTACTTCAGCACCACAAGTCTCAACAGAATGTGCATCGTGCTTTTTAGAAGAACCTGTTGCACCACCGATACCATCTCTACCGGTACTACCACCTAAGTAAACAACGATATCACCAGGAGATGGTACTTCACGTCTTACGTTCTCAGCAGGAGCAGCAGCAATAACAGCTCCGATTTCCATACGTTTAGCAGCATAGCCAGGATGGAAAATTTCATCAACGATACCAGTAGCAAGACCAATCTGGTTACCATATGAAGAGTAACCAGCAGCTGCAGTAGTTACAATCTTACGCTGTGGTAATTTACCAGGAATAGTTTCATTAACTGGTTTCAGCGGATCAGCAGCACCTGTTACACGCATCGCTCCATATACGTATGCTCTACCGGAAAGTGGGTCACGGATAGCACCACCAATACATGTAGCAGCTCCACCAAACGGCTCAATCTCAGTAGGATGGTTATGAGTTTCATTTTTAAACAGAAGTAACCATGGCTCAGTTTCACCATCTACTTCTACATCAATTTTAACAGTACAAGCATTGATTTCTTCACTTTCGTCAAGCTTATCAAGTTTACCATTTTCTTTAAGATATTTAACTGCAACAGTAGCTAAATCCATCAGGCAAATAGGCTTAGTTCTATTGAGCTCTTTTCTAACAGCGATATATTCGTCGTATGCATTCTGTAACAGTTCATCTTCGAATTTAACATCGTCAATTACAGTAAGGAAAGTAGTATGACGACAGTGATCAGACCAATAAGTGTCAATCATACGTATTTCTGTGATAGTAGGATCACGATGTTCTGAAAGAAAATACTGCTGACAAAAAGCAATATCATCAGTATCCATAGCGAGACCGTAGTCTTTAACGAATTTTTCTAAACCTTCTCTGTCAAGCTGTGTAAAACCATCTAAAGTAGCAACTTCAGTAGGTATATCATATGTAGTAGCAAGAGTTTCAGGTTTATCCATAACTGCTTCTCTTGCTTCAACAGGGTTAATTACATACTTCTTGATTTCAGCAATCTGCTCAGCAGATAAGTCACCATAAAGAGCATATACTTTAGCTGAACGAATAGTAGGTCTATCACCCTGAGAGATAATCTGAATACACTGAGCAGCAGAATCAGCTCGTTGATCAAACTGACCAGGTAAGAATTCAACAGCAAAAACAGTTGCATCATCAGCCTTAAAATCATCAGAAGTTATGTCAAGCTGTGGTTCAGAAAACACTGTTTTACATGCATAGTTGAATAAATCTTCAGTGATATTTTCAACATCATATCTGTTTAAAATACGAACATCTGTGAGGTTATTAATCCCCAGTAAAGATACAACCTCATTTTTGAGAGATTTAGCTTCATATGCTAGCTCTCTTTTCTTTTCAACAAAAACGCGATATACCACTGGTTACACCTCCTTAGCTTCTAAAGCTCTTTTACCGATATCTGTGCGGTAATAAGCGTTATCAAATTTAATTTCTTTAACCATATTGTATGATTGATCAATAGCATCTTTAAGAGTATCCGCAATCGCTGTTACACCTAATACTCGTCCTCCGTTAGTGAGCAGTTTGCCATCTTCGAGCTTAGCACCCGCAACATACACGTTAGAGTTAATGTTTTCAGGAATACTCATTTCAAAACCTTTTTCATAAGATTTTGGATAGCCGTTTGACGCCATAATAACACAGCAGGCACATTTATCAGCGAACTTCACTTCAGTTTCAGCTAATGTTTCGTTAGTAACAGCCTGCATGATAGTTAGTAAATCAGACTCTAAAAGCGGTAATACAACCTGAGTTTCAGGGTCACCGAAACGACAGTTATATTCAATTACTTTAGGACCTTTTTCAGTAAGCATGAGTCCAAAATACAGACAGCCTTTGAAAGTTCTGCCTTCAGCATTCATAGCATTCATTGTAGGGATGAAAATCTTATCCATACACTCATTTGCAACTACGTCCGTATAATACGGATTAGGGGCAACAGTACCCATACCACCTGTGTTAA
>JAFVVB010000008.1 GCA_017502425.1 Ruminococcus sp.
GAGTTGTCCTTAAAAAACCTTTTGACCATAAGCTGTAATATCCTGCCCTGAGTGTGAAAATCTCTGTCTATGTGTGCGGCCTTAAAAATCTGCATACCCTTGGTTTTTCTGAGAATCTCCGCACCGGTCTCAGCGTCGAAGCAGGCCTCGAAAAGTATCTCATTTTCCTGTGTATCGACCACAAGAGAGCCGTTAGAGGAAATAATATAACGGTAGAAATCCTGATTTTTGAGAGCCTTAGGCAGACAGTTAACATTTCTGCCTGTGGTAGGAACCACGAGCACACCCTTTTCGGCAGCTGTTTTAAGTGCCTGCAAGGTTTCGGGTGCCATCTGACCGTTTGAGTCAAGACAGGTGCCGTCCATATCTACTGCCAGTATTTTTATCATATCAATCATCCTTTAATATCGGTTCCGTACCGTAAAATCAGGTCGGGGCTTTCTTTTTCGGTTATTTGTATTACAGAGCAGTTACGCGGTCTTCTCCCCGTAAATCATCAGAACAAATAACCGTGAACAGAATTTCTATCCGTCAGTAATATATTCATTATCTCATAACATCGGAAGAATTTCAACCAAAAAACATATTTTTACCCTTAAAAGTAAAAATTTACGAAAAAGAAAGTAATATATATCCAAAAAAAGTTAAAATAACAATTGACCTTACGGAATAAGTGTGATAGAATGATAGATGTATTAGACCGCTGATTAAGTTTTTAAATATTAAGGAGACGGAAAAAATGGACAAAAATAAACTTCTCATACAGAAAACAATTACTGTCGTAATTGTCGTAGCGCTTCTTTTTACTACAGGCTTCGTATTAGGTGCTGTTACAGCAGAAATCAAAGAGCTTAACGCTCCCGTAGCGGAACAGATTACAGAAAGCACTACCGTTCCCACTACAGAGGCTACTACTCAGGCACCTACCACCCAGGCTCCCACCACTGCTGCTCCCACTACTGAGCCGACCACAGAAGCCACTACTGCAGAGCCCTCTACAGAAGCTACTACAGAAGCTACCACAGAGGCTGCTACAGAAGAGACCACAGAAGAAGAGCCCTGCTTCCTTATCAAAATCATTCTCGCAATTCTCGATATCAAAAAGCAGATTATCGATTTCGTAATTTCTCTTCTTTCATCTCTTTAATACATAATCAGTTGAATAGCCGACACTTTTTAAGTGTCGGTTTTCTTTTTTCAGATTGAAAGTTACACTGAGATATGCTATAATCGTAAAAAGAAAATAAATTTCGGAGGCATATATGAAAGAAAATAAAATTCACGTAGCCTACGGCTTTCACGTAAACTGCTACCATTCCTACAGAGGCGACACCAACGATAATTTAGGCTTCGGCTCAGATATAAGAATTATCAGAAAAATTTTAGATGTACTTTTAACTGCTGATTGTATCCCAGCAGGAATGGAAGCGTTTGTTGCAACAGATGCTGAACAATTTGAGGTTATTAAACAAGTCATTGATTTGTGTGATTACTATGTTTTAATCATTGGGAAAAGATATGGTTCAATCTCACCTGAAACTGGAATTAGTTATACTGAAATGGAGTATGATTATGCCATTGATAAAGGA
>JAFVVB010000058.1 GCA_017502425.1 Ruminococcus sp.
ACACGAGATACTTCCGCCCTGAAGTATGTTCATCAGAAATGTTTCTACTGCATCGTCTTTGTGATGACCTAAGGCTATTTTGTTGCATCCGTAGAGTTTAGCCATATCGTGGAGAATACCTCGACGCATCTTAGCGCACAGCGAACACGGATTTTTCTCTTTTCTGTCAAGAAACACTACTTCGTATAGCTTGGTGCGTTTTATATGGTATTCAATGCCGTTTTGCTCACAGAAAGACTCTATTGATGAAAAGTCCGAGTCGTTGTTTTCAAAGCACGGATCTAATGTCACCGCTACGATAGAAAACTGCTTGGGGTAGTATTTTGACAGCAAATGCAGTCCGTACAGCAGCACTAAGCTGTCTTTACCGCCTGACACACCCACAGCAATTTTATCATTTTCTTCTATCATATTATATGTATCAATAGCGCTACGCATCAGCGAACATATATGTTGCATAACCCACCCCAAAGTGTAAACTGTAAATAGTAACGTAAAAAGCTACTTATTAAATGATTATACAACACTTGCTTTTAAAAGTAAAATGACGTATAATAGCCGTATCACATTTTTCGGAGGAAAAAAATGAAAAGATTAGTTGCACTTTTACTTTGCATTTTAGTTATGATTTCTATCAGTGCTTGTACTATGGGTACAGACGGCACACAGCTTAATAAAGACACATCTGCCACAGAAGAAACAAAAGCGCCTGAGGTTGATATCACTAAGTATAAAAAAGACTTTGACTCTATGCAGAAATACCTCATCAAGATGGAGCTTTTAAGCGATAAGAAAGACGCAAAAACAGTTATGCAGGCTGATATCATCGGTGCTAAAACCGGTGTGAGATATAAACTCGATACCACTAACTTCGTTGAGTTTTACGAGCTTGATACTAAAGCCACTCCTGATGAAGGTCAGAAACTCTACGATGCTATCTCATCGGGTAAAACATATAAGGTTCTCGGTGTTGAGGAGCTTGAGGGTGTTGTATCAGGTAGCGGTAAGTATCTGATGCTTTACCCTGTGACCAGTAGCTACGACTACTCAAATCTTGAGAAAGAATTCAAGAAATTCTGATTATCGTAATATATAATGTATATAAGAAAAGCCTGACGTGTTTGTCAGGCTTTTTTGTATATGCAACTGTTACTGTGGATTATATGGTACGATAGGTGGCGACTGTAATGATAAAGGGTCAGTATTATCGGGATTTGATATTATCCATAAGCGTATGCCTATAATTGCATAAACTACTGTTATAGTGAGTGGCATAGCAGAGAATATTACTAAAGACAGCGACTCCAAATTCATCTCTTCTAAAAAGGCAAAGATAGTCTCAGGCACATACATGCCCATAAAAAAGCTGGAAATTACGCTAACGATACCAAGCGCTAATGCAGAGCGGAATTTAATCTGGAATCCCGAGGTGCGCTTTTTCATACCATTTAAGAAAAAGCAAATGAAAATAAAGTAAAGGATAATTGATAAAACCAGTACAACTAGTATTATATACCCGAAGAACTTAGCTGTCAGCCCGATTCCCGAAAAAAATACATCCCAACCTGAGGTTTCAGGCTGTGAATTACGGGCTTTTATATTTTGAGCTTCAGCATCTAATCCATACCACAGACTGACAGTAAAGGCTAAAAGACATATAATTTGAACTATCACTATAATCTGCAAAATGATGAAATGGATTCTAAGTTTTTGTGAGTCGTCATATTTTCTGTTTGTTATGTAAATAAGCGCAAGCTCTAAAGCGTAAGGTATGAACAAAAACAGGAATGATGAGAATAGGATATGTGCGATGTTAAACTTGAATTCTGAAGGTAAAGTAAACGGATTTTGAAGACTTATAATAAAATTGAGTGTACCTAAAACTGCATATGCCGCTGAAAGAATCAATAGCAGCGGAGATTTACAGCAGTTTCTGAGCGTATCTCTGTCCGCTAGAATCGTTTTTTTGAATTGCATAGATTACCTCCGTTTGAATATTTTGTGTAGTAAAAATGCCTGACCGTAAAGATCAGGCATTATGTACATAGTAATATTATTTAAGTTTTGTGCCACAGTCGGCGCAGAAAACATCATCATTCTTTGCGATTGAACCGCAACGTGGGCATGTGTTAGCCTTAGGAGCTTCGCCCTGAATGTTGATAACAGAAGCGTCAAAGTCAGGCTGTGCAACAGGAGCAGTAGGCTGTGTAGGCACAGTTGGTTGTGCAGGAGCAACAGGCTGTACCGGTACAGTTGGCTGTGGTGGCTGATATCCGTTGAATACAGGCTGTGCAGGTGGTGCCTGAGTGAAACTGCTCTTATAGTAGTCGATGTGCTTTTTGTATCCGAGAGCAATGATAGCGTCGAATGCCATATAAGCTACGTCTACTGCCATAGTTAAGAATATAACCAGAGTGAATGAACCGAGAATATCTCCTAAATTCAACAGAGCGAGCTCAGGAACTTCCTGTTCAAGTGAAGACATAAGCGGACCTACTAAAAGGAAAGGGAGAACTGTGAGTGCGCTGAAAACAGCACCGATGAGTGTGATAACACCGTAGCACTTAGCACCCTTGTTCTCTAGGTTAACAGAAGTTAAGCTGTTTTTAATAGAGCCCATATACTTAAGTTTGCTGATAGATGAAATAAGTCCGAATACAGGGAGTATAAGGAAGAATAAACCTAAACCTGCGAAAACTCCGCCTAAAAATGCAGGAGCAGTTGGGTCTTCCTGAAGTGCAGCCGGCATTATAAACATAATGATAGCGCAGATGACAAAAACGAGTGATGCAATAGACATAATTACAAGCTCAATGATAGAGAGCACATAAAGAATGGTTACACCAGCCTGTGGAGTAGAGGCAGGGTCGTCATTCTTACTTTTGAAGTAAATAAGAAAATATGCCACCGCAATAAGCACAGGGACAATAAGTGAACCGATAGTGCTGCCTAAAGATGAAGAAGTATCAGGCATAGAGCTTAAAGCTTCTTCGCCCATAGCCTCAGCAAAACCAGGCATAGCAAGAAAAGCGTTCATAACTTCTTTTACCATACTGGTTGTTAAAAAGCTTACTAAAAGACTGATACATACAGATATTACGCTTAAGATACCCAGTATCAGCATACGTGGACGTTTGAAGTATTCTTTAACGATAGCCACGTTTTGAGCAAACGGATTGAAAGTTGGTGCATTAGATTCGTACATAGAAACCCCTCCTGAAATTATTACTTATATATATGTATAGGTGCATTTATGTTTGCCCCTAAAATAACCTATATATAATAAGGTATAGCCTATTATATCAAGTTAGTCGCAGAAGGTCAATATTCATTTCCATATATAGTGTATTATAAGGTTATACATCCCTACATTTGGTGGCGAAAAAATAAATGAAATTTTTTCAAAAAAATTAGAAAAAAGGCTTGACTTTTAATTCTTTATATAATATAATATCAAATGTTCCGCGAAAAACGGAAGCACGAAAAATCTGTGAGAAATCACATATTTCGACGTTGCTTTTTAGTTAAAGCGAACAAAGGACCTTGAAAATTAAACAACGAAATAGTAAGTGAGAAACCCGTAATTACTTTGAGAACAAAACTCAAGAATTACAAGTGAGATGACACTAAAAAAACATCAGTAAGCAATCGAGAGGTTGCGGACAACACGCAAGTGTTTAATTTTGAGCAGCAAAAGCTCTAAGAATGAGATATTAAGACTTCGGTCTTAACATACAATTTTTAGAGAGTTTGATCCTGGCTCAGGACG
>JAFVVB010000059.1 GCA_017502425.1 Ruminococcus sp.
AAGGTCGTCACCAACTATCTGGATTTTTTTGCCTATACGCTCGTTAAGTTTTGAAAAGCCTTTGAAATCGTGTTCAGAAAGCGGATCTTCAACTGATATTATAGGATAAGAAGCGCACAAATTCTCGATGTAAGCAATCATATCGTCGGTATTCATACGGGTATTTCTTTTTGGCATACGGTAAAAACCGTCTTCATACCATTCAGATGATGCTACATCTAAAGCGATTTTTATCTCATTTATGCTGTATCCAGCCTGTTCAACCGCTTTAATTATATATTCAATAGCCTGTTCATCACTATCAAGATCAGGCGCAAATCCGCCCTCGTCACCTACTGCACTACTCTTACCTTCGTTTTTAAGTATTTTACCGAGAGTATGGTATATCTCGCAGCACTGTCTTAGTCCCTCGCTGAATTTCTCGGCTTTCACGGGCATTATCATAAACTCCTGAATATCCACGTTATTTGAGGCGTGAGCACCGCCGTTTAAAATATTCATCATCGGTACAGGCAAAGTATTTGCATTTGTTCCTCCGATATATCTATATAATGGAATATTAAGTAGTTTTGCGGCAGTTTTCGCACACGCAAGTGATACAGCTAAAGTTGCATTAGCACCAAGTTTAGACATATTATCAGTGCCATCTAAATCTATCATAATATTATCAATTTTCCCCTGAGATAAAACTGAAACTCCCTCAAGTTCTTTTGATATAATATCGGTTATATTACTAACAGCGTTTTTAACGCCTTTACCCATATATCGTGCATTATTATCTCTAAGCTCAACCGCTTCAAATGCACCGGTTGATGCTCCTGACGGTACAGACGCAATAGCACTTAGACCATTTTCTGTTATAACCTGAGCTTCTACGGTTGGGTTTCCACGTGAATCAATTATTTCTCTGGCTAAAATTCTCTTAATTTTTGTATTCATAAGCATTCCTCCTGAATCTATCATTAACAAATTCAGGAAAAATATTCATTTCAAAAAACTCAATTCTGCATACTATGTTAATAGACAGAAAGGAGGAAAATATGGAACCTATCATTTATACCGTACGAAAAGGTAATACACTTTTCGCTATCGCTCAGCTTTTCGGTACTACTGCACAGGATATCGCAAGATACAACGGTATAGTGTATCCGTATACTATATATCCCGGACAAAAACTAAGAATCCCCGTAGAAAACCCAACACCACCACAATACTACTTTGTCAGACCTGGTGACAATATTTATTCTATCTCTTACAGATACGCTCTCGACCCAAATGAGGTTATTGCTATCAATAATCTAGAAGACCCTAACGCTATATATCCAGGCCAAAGGCTAACACTCTATATATAAAGAAAGCCGCTTTGAATCACAAAGCGGCTACATAATAAAAAAGCAGACCGCCTAAAACGACGATCTGCTTTTCTTTACTGTTGCTGTGGCAGTTTTTTTATACCGTAAATTTTTCTAAGTAAAAAAGATAAAATCTTAGGTCTTTCAATAAGTACTACTTTCATAACTACCTCCTACAACTATAACAGACATAAATAATCGTTACTGCCGCCACAAAAAGTACCCATTTAGTCGGCAGTACACACGACATTATAAGACCGGCGCTGAATGCAACAGCACAGGCGGTTTTTTCGCGACAGCACCTCATATTCATCACCTGATACTATACTATACATCTTTTTTAAAAGCGTTACTGTTATTATTGATAAAATTCAAAGTTATGGTATAATTATTAAGGTGATTATATGCGCACTATAACTATTAATAAAAATGACAGCGGACAGCGACTCGACAAATTTCTGCACAAACGATTCAGAACTATGCCGAAGTCTTTAATGCACAAATACCTTCGTACAAAATACATTAAATTAAATGGAAAGAAAACAACTCCCGAGGTTTTTATTAACGAAGGTGACGTACTGACGCTGTATATTAAAGATGAGTTCTTTGAAAACAGCAAAACTGAATACGAGTTTATGAAGGCATCTAAGAAACTCGATATAGTATACGAAGACGAAAATCTACTTCTCATTGATAAAAAGCCAGGCGTTATCGTTCATCAGGACAAAAAATATGACGCTGACTGTATCGTACACAGAGTACAACGGTATCTTTATGAAAAAGGCGAATACGACCCTGAATCCGATAAAGCTTTCTCCCCTGCTCTGGTTAACAGAATTGACAGAAACACAAGTGGTATTATTATTGCTGCTAAAAACGCTATGGCGCTGAGGGTGTTAAACGAAAAAGTTAGAACCAGAGAAATCAGAAAGTTCTATCTATGTATCGTTAAAGGAAAACCCAAAAAAAATTCTGACACGCTGAAAGATTATCTCACTAAAAACGAGAAAACAAATACAGTAAAAGTCAGTAAAAAGAAAGTGGAAAACAGCAAGGAAATTATCACTAAATATCGTGTTGTTGAATACGATAAGAAACTGAATCTCTCACTGTGTGAGGTTGAACTACTCACAGGCAGGACACATCAGATAAGAGCTCATATGTCAAGTACTGGAAATCCGCTACTCGGCGACGAGAAATACGGTGATAAAAACCTTAATAAAAAGTACAACAAAAAACATCAGCAGTTATGTTCGTATAAACTGATGTTTGACTTTACTGATAGCGAGTGCGGACTACAATATCTGAATCAAAAAGAATATTCTTTAAAAGAAATTCCATTCGCTAAAAACAATAAAATAAAGATATGAATAA
>JAFVVB010000060.1 GCA_017502425.1 Ruminococcus sp.
ATGTTATACTGCATCCTGAGAATACCATATTAGTGCGGTCACCGATAGGGGCGTTTTCGTCAACAACAGCATTTGCATCTTTTTCACTAGGTACCGATTCACCTGTAAGAGCTGATTCTTCTGATTTTAAGCTGGTGCTTTCAATTAATCTTGCGTCAGCAGGAACAAAATCACCAGCTTCAAATTTAATGATGTCACCAGGTACCAGTAACGAAGCGTCGATGATGGATTCCTTAGAATCTCTTATTACTCTGGCATGTGGAGCAGACATGTTTTTTAAAGCATCAAGCGCTTTTTCTGCTTTGCTTTCCTGTACAACACCCATAATAGCGTTGAGTACAACTATGAGTAAGATTAGAACAGGCTCAAAAAACTCTCCAGGGTCCTTTTCTACGCACGCAACGACGAATGAAATAATAGCGGCTGCTATTAGTATGAGAATCATCACATCTTTGAATTGATCAAAAAAGCGTTGTAGATTAGTTTTCTTTTTCTTTTCGTTTAGCTTATTTGTGCCGAATTTTGTTAAGAGTTCTTCAGCCTTTTTCTGACTTAGACCGGTAATCGAGTCAGTGCTCAGCTTTTTTAGAACGTCTTCAGTATTCTGATTATAATACAATTTTTAAACCTCCGTTATTTAGTACATAAGTATAGTAGCATAAATTAATATAGAATTAGCCAAAAATATGTCATTATTTACACCTGATATTTACCGCCTTTGATGTGTACAGACGGATAATAAAAAAGACGACACTTATCCGTTTGCAGATAAGTCTCGTCAATTATGATAATGCCAGGATATTTTCCATGATGTTGACATAATCGCACATAGTGCTGACTACTCCCTTATTTGAGTTGATTATATCATCACATTCTAGTTTTTTCAAGCAGTATTTTTTATTATTAATATTACTTTATATAAAAAAGGGCGAAACTTATTTCGCCCAACATAATAATTATAGCAAAATTAATACTTTAATGTCAATAAATATATCGCTAAATATACAGTTTTTACGTTGTGCACAATTAAATTATGTTAACTTTATACAAAATACCATCTTGAAAAGGTACTATACCTATGGTATATTATAGACAGAAAGGATGAGTCCAATGTACAGATAATCCTAAAGGTAATAAACCGATTCTTTAAGGTAGTAATTTTATATTATTAATTATTAATTTGTTAACGTAGGTCAAAAACCGAGAACTTAATTTTTAATGCAGGTAAGCATTCTTCATTAATTTTAAACATATTAATTACTAACTTATAGCTGAGGTTTTATCCTTCGATGTAGATTCTTTTATATCACTATTACACCAAAGTTTACTCAACTTATGAGATTTTTGTTATGAAGTGAATATGTGAATAGTTAATTTGAATTACATCGATTTTAAAAACAAAATCTAAGAAAGAGAGGTTAAAATGATGTTAGATAACAAGATTGACCATAAATAGCCCTTGACTTGTGTTAAAGCTTAAGTCAAGGGTTATTTTTTTTGCTTATTTTGTCTTTGTTAATTTGTTATAAAAAACAATAACAATTATCCGTAAAATATTTATAGTTACTTTGTTGTAAAGTATTGATTTATGTCGAATTAGAGGATATAATTATCGTAATTGAGTGTCTAAGGATTTGGTTTTGTGTATAAAAGAGTAATTTCTTTTCTTTTGATAGTTATAACAATATTTACTTGTGCTATATTTACGGGATGTAAGGATTCAGATGTTCCTTTGCCCGAAGAGTTTTCTTTGCTGTTTAAGCAGGTGAAGTTTGATAAACCTACCGATTCCGTCACTTTGTATGACGGTCCGGTACTTTTTAGTGAAATTAAATGGAGTAGTAGCGACGAGTCGGTTGCGACTTTTAAAGATGGTGTTGTTACTGCTAAAGGTATGGGAACCGCTGAGGTCTATGCCGAGTATTTTGGTGTTAAACATACCTGTTTTGTTGATTGTTCCACTTTGGAGTATTCACCGGATATCCTTCCGAAGTCTTACTTTGAAGGTTCTACATATTCTGGCAACGCTGTATTAGCTCCACCTGAGAGCTTTGATGGTCCATCTGAGTACTATAATAACGCTGCTTTTATTGGAGATTCTGTTTCGTTGAAACTTTCTTATTACGCTCAGTCAAGCGGTGAGCTCGGCAGTGCGTTATTCTTAGTGTCAGGTAGCTATGGCGTTGGTCATGCTGTCGATGATACTATGATGCTTGTTTATCAGGGTAAGGAGATGTCTCCTCAGGAAGCTTTGAAGACTTCCGGTGTTGATAAGGTGTTCGTTATGCTTGGTATGAACGACCTTGGAAAATTCGGTCTTGATATCACTATGGATTATTGGGAGAAGTTTGTTGCTAATATAAAAGAGGCTTGTCCTGAGATTTCTATCTGTATCCAGTCTATGACTCCGGTTTACGCTGGTGGTCAGACTGATACACTTTATAACGAAGCTGTTGATGAGTATAACGAAGTTCTTAAGAAGTTTGCTAAAGAGCAAGGCTTGTGTTATATGGATATCGCATCTTTTATGAAAGATTCTGAGGGTGCGTTAGCATCTGATTATTGTTCTGATGATTATGTGCACCTTACTGATGATGGTGCTAGCGCTTGGACAAAAGCACTGAAGGCTTACGCTGGAAAGTGATTTAATATATTTTTGGAGGAAATGTGATATGAAAAAGATTCTTGTTTCACTTTTGATGATTGTTGTTTTACTTTGCACTACTGCTTGTGGCGGTAATGAAGCTACTAGTATTGATATGAACGCTCTTTTATCAGAGCTATACTGAATATTTACCTGAGATGATTCAGTTAGATGATAAAGCTATGATGGATATGTATGGTGTTGATAAGACTTTATGTAAACAGGCTATTATTGCTAACTGTACTGATGGCCTTAAGTCTGATGAAGTGTGGCTTATTGAAGCTAACGATGCTGAATCAGCAGCTACTATCGCTGAACTTGCTCAGTCCCGAGTAGATAGAGAAGCTCAGGAGACTAAAGATTATCTCCCTGATCAGTATAAAATCGTTGAGAAAGCTCAGATTATTGAAGATGGCAATAACGTCGTTTTGATTATTTCAGCTGACGTTGATGCTATGATTGAGCTTTACAACTCTGCTAAAGAAGGTTAATTAATTCTGTTTAAAGCAGGCACATTTGTGTCTGCTTTACTTATTTGTGGTTTTTATTATGAAAAGATTATTTACTATATTTTTACTGTTGCTTGTATTACTTACTTTATGTTCTTGTAATGACACACAGGTTGATTTGAACGCACTACTTGATGATGTTAATGCTCAGTGCGGCTTTGATAATATGGTCATTTTTGATGACATTTCTAAACTTAGTGACTATTATGTTATCGATGAAAACGAAGTCGAGAGTTTTGCAGGAGAGATAGCTTCTGGTAGTAGTGAGTATAATGAGATTGTTTTCATAAAAGCTGTTGATGAAGATGCTGCTAAAGAGATTAAAACCAGGTTTTTTAATAGATGCCAGACTCTTAAGATTGAAGCTAAAAGCTACGACCCTGAGCAGTATTCAGTAATAGAGAACTCTGAAGTATTTAGTAACGGGTTATATGTATCTCTCATTATCAGCAGTGAAGCAGATAGTGTTAAACAGATATACGATTCATATTTTAATAAATAGTTTTGAAAAAACGGGTGTCTCTTATTGTGACATCCGCTTTTTTGTGGTACAATTATATAACTAATGCAATATATGGGGAATATACTATGTTTGATAATAATTTATTGAGTATTGAAGAAATAAAAAGCCAGTTTAGAAGTATGAATGATATGCAGCAGAAAGCTGTTTTTCATACTGAAGGACCGTTGCTTATTTTGGCAGGTGCAGGTTCGGGTAAGACCACCGTGCTTGTTAATAGAATCGCTTACATTCTGAAAGCGGGACTGTGTAATCCGTGGCAGATATTAGCTATTACTTTTACTAATAAAGCAGCGGGAGAACTCAAAGACCGTATTTCAGCCGTTGTTGATTTTGGTGCGGATGATATCTGGGCTTCTACTTTCCATTCTACCTGTGCTCGTATATTGCGAAGATATGGTGATAGAATCGGATATACCAGTCATTTTACTGTTTATGATACTGATGATTCTCGAAGATTGATGAAAGATATTCTGAAAAAGCTTAGCGTTGATGAGAAAATTTTACCTCATCGCTCGGTTTTATCTGAAATTTCTCGTGCCAAGGATAAAATGCAGACTCCTGCCGATATGAAGAATATCCAGTCTTATGATAGCAGAAAGAAGATTATTGCTGATGCGTACGAGATGTATCAGGAGCGACTTAAAACCAGTGATGCCATGGATTTTGATGATCTGTTGTGTAATACTGTAAAACTGTTTGAGCAGTGTCCGGATATTCTTGAAATGTACCAGCGTCAGTTTAAGTACATCATGGTTGATGAGTATCAGGATACTAATAAAGTCCAGTACAGATTTGTCA
>JAFVVB010000061.1 GCA_017502425.1 Ruminococcus sp.
CTTTTTGAGAGATTTAAAAGCGTAGAGGATTTTGCAAGTGCTACGTATGACGAAATAGCAGCATACATCAAATCCTGCGGTTTGTATAAAACTAAAGCGCGAGATATAGTAGAGCTGTCTAAAAAAATAGTAAATGACTATGACGGAAAGGTTCCTGATACACTTGAAAATCTGATAACTTTGCCCGGAATAGGCAGAAAGACCGCAAACCTTGTAATGGGTGATATATATCATAAGCCTGCGGTGGTGGTGGATACACACTGTATCAGAATTACTAGAAGGCTCGGACTTCATAGTGAAAAAGACGCTAAAAAAATCGAGTTTATACTGAGAGATTTACTGCCAGAAGATGAGTCAAACGATTTTTGTCACCGATTAGTGTTGCACGGCAGAGCTGTGTGTACAGCACGAAAAGCCATGTGCGAGAAATGCTGTATGGCAGATTTTTGTAGGAAAAAGTAAGCGCCGAGGCTCACACCTTTTAAATCTCAATGTATGATAATGAGTGTATCATTTCGTAGGGGACGGCGACCTCGACGTCCCGCGTGCGTAAGCACCAAATAAATCGTAGGGGACGGCAACCGCGTCGTCACAAAACCTGTCGATTTCGATTATGCTATCCGCAAAATCTACATCTTTCGGCTTGCTCCTCCTCTCCCCAAAATCTCAGATTTCGGGGACCCCGAATTTCGCCGAGGCTCGGAGCCCTCGAGAAAGCGACATACGAGTCGAAACTACCCATATTACACAAACAATGATTATATATTTAGTTACAGCGTGCCATGTGTTTGGTGCGCTGTTTTTGTTTGCAAATTATAGCACTTGTGTTTTAAAGCTACTTTAGCCTTAAATAGAAATCTAAAAAAATAAATAAATCAATCATTTCATCGCGTTTACGCGTAAGTATTCTTAATTTCTTTTTCTTCTTACTTTCTTATTATTCTTCTATTGTGGTCATTTGATGGTCGTTTGATGGTCACTTGATGGTCAGAATGCTGGTCACATTTCATTGTGCAAGTGCTGAAAACCTCAGTAGTTATCAGGGGTTTTCTGGTGTTTAGCGTTCGATAGATTGATGGTCAATTTTTGAGTGCTTTTAAAAACATCGTGTGCACAAGTGTTTTTACTAAATTTTTAAGCCGAATCCTGAAAAAATTAAGATTTATCACCTATAAAAACACCCTTTCACTAATCCCTACTAAAGAAAGCTTAATTGCATAAAACTATGCAATTTTTTGAAAACTTCTCAAATAAAAGCCATACAATTCCTGTTTTTTATTCAGGCGAAAAAGTTATGTGATGGCTATATGAAAAATTAATTAATATTATTTGAAAACCCTTTATTATTTGTGCTTTTTGTAGTATTATTAACGTGTACATATATACGCATTTTGCGTTGTGTCAGATTTACTTTATAAAGGAGAAAATACTATGGTTGAAGTAAAAAACCTGACTAAATCCTACGGTTATCTCAAAGCCGTGGATAATATCAGCTTTACTGTCGACAGCGGTGAGATTCTGGGCTTTTTAGGTCCTAACGGTGCGGGTAAAAGTACCACTATGAACATCATCACCGGTTATCTGTCTTCAACTTCAGGTACTGTCACAGTAGATGGTTCTGAAATTTTGGAAAATCCTAAGGAGGCTAAGAAGAAAATCGGTTATCTTCCTGAGATTCCTCCGTTGTATCCGGATATGACTGTCAAAGCGTATCTTGAATTTATGTTTGATATAAAGAAGGTCAAGCTCCCTAAAAGCGAGCACATCAAGGAAGTTATGACTGTCGTCAAGATACTCGACGTAAAAGACAGAGTCATCAAGCATTTATCAAAAGGTTACAGACAGCGTGTAGGTTTTGCGCAGGCGTTACTCGGAAATCCTCCTGTGCTTATTTTAGACGAGCCTACGGTTGGTCTTGACCCTAAACAGATTATCGAGTTTCGTACACTTATCCGCGGATTGGGTAAAAAACACACTGTTATCTTCTCATCACACGTACTCTCAGAAGTTTCTGCTATATGTGACCGTGTGGTGGTTATCTCTAACGGTAAAATCGTTGCTGACGCTAAAACCAACGAGCTGTCCACAGTTTTATCAGGTAAAGCTCAGCTTGTATTAGAAGTAGAGGGTTCTGCGTCCGCTGTTTCTTCTGCTTTAAATGACGTTTACGGTGTCAAGAAAGTTAGTTTAGTCGGCGCTAACCGCTACACTGTTGACTACGATAACACTGTTGATATCAGAAAAGGTGTGTTTAATGCACTTTCATCAGCTGGTTTAACCATTTTAGAAATGCGTAACGGCGGTATGTCACTCGAAGAGAGCTTCTTACAGCTCACTTCCCAGAATAACGTAAAAGGAGGAGTTAAATAATGCTTGCTATATTAAAGCGTGAGCTTTCGTCTTACTTTAACAGCGCTATCGCGTACGTAGTTATGACCGTATTTTACTTCTTCTCGGGTA
>JAFVVB010000062.1 GCA_017502425.1 Ruminococcus sp.
CGGCTACTACGTTGACAGCGAGGTCGAACACATTGGAGTGCATCCGTTTCATCACGCAGGCGCGATTTATCTTCAGGAGCCGAGTGCTATGTCGGCGGTTACTATGCTTTGTGTCAAACAAGGAGATAGAGTGCTTGATTTATGTGCGGCACCGGGGTCTAAAACCACCCAGATAGCTCAGCAGTTAAACGGCAGCGGACTTTTATGGTCTAACGAGATAGTAAGAAGCAGAGCTAATATTCTGATATCTAACCTTGAACGCTGTGGCGTGAAAAACGCTGTGGTATCATCAGCGTCTCCGCTTGACTTATGTCCTGCGCTGAGTGGATTTTTCGATAAGATTTTAGTCGATGCTCCGTGCTCGGGCGAGGGTATGTTCCGAAAAGATAAGGACGCTGAAAGCGAGTGGACCAAAGAACACGTGCTCTCGTGTGCTAATCGCCAGCTAAGTATTTTAAACAGCGCGAAAGTTTCGCTAAAAGCAGGCGGTGAGATGGTATACTCAACGTGTACCTATTCAAAAGAAGAAAACGAAGACGTTATAACTAAGTTTTTACAAGAGAATCCCGAGTTTGAGTTGATTGACAGCGGTGAGAGTTTCGGACGTAATACGCTCGGATTTGCTAAAAGGATTTTCCCGATGGATGGTGGCGAAGGACATTTCGCAGCAAAGCTCAGAAAAAACTATACGCCTGACGATGAGTGTATGCTGAAAAAGCCTAAAAAGAAGGGTAAAAAAGAAAGTACTAAACCGATATTAAAAAAGGCTGACAGCGTAGCGTTTGAGTTTTTGGAAAACATATTTAATAAGCAAGAGTATGAAAATCTCTATGAAATAAACGATAAAATATACGCATTATGTGATGAAGCTTTAAAACTTTTAGACTACGGTTTTGATTTAAAGAAGCTTATGGTACTTAAAATGGGTGTTGACGTGCTTTTAAGGAAAGGTAATCGTTTTGAGCCGTGCCATAACGCTTTTACTGCGTGTAATGCGGATAATGTAAAAAATAAGGTTTGCCTTGACATTGATGATAAAAGGCTGTATAAATTTTTACATGGGGAAGAAATTGAAATCGACCCTGTGTTAAAGGGATATACGTGTGTGTGCGTTAATGGTATACCGTTTGCTTTTGGTAAAGCGGTAGGCGGTGTGCTTAAGAATAAGTACCCTAAGGGGTTAAGGAATAATAATGGATAATCTCACTAATATTTTGACAATTAAAGATTTATTACACAGACACGGTTTTTCGTTCTCTAAATCACTGGGTCAGAACTTTCTTATTAATCCGTCGGTGTGTCCGAGAATGGCAAAGTACTGCGGTGCCGATAGTGGTGTCGGAGTCATTGAAATCGGTCCGGGATTTGGAGTGCTTACTCATGAGCTGTGTAAAATGGCTGATAAGGTAGTAAGCATTGAACTTGATAAAAGGCTCATGCCGGTGCTAAAGGAAACTATGGCGGAGCACGATAACTTCAAAGTAATTAACGAAGACGTGCTGAAAGTTGATTTGCATAAATTAATAAAAGAAGAGTTTCAAGGTATGAGGGTTGTAGTATGTGCTAATCTTCCGTACTACATAACTTCACCTGTTATTATGAAACTGCTTGAGGACAAGCTCATGATTGACAGCATTACCGTCATGGTGCAGAAAGAGGCGGCACTCAGACTTTGTGCTGAAATCGGCACCAGAGATAGCTCTGCTATTACGGTAGCGGTCAACTACTACTGTGAGCCTAAACTACTGTTTCATGTTTGTTCAGGCTCGTTTATGCCTGCACCTAAAGTTGACTCTGCGGTAATAAGGCTTGATATTAGCGAGAACCCACGAGTAGAAGCTAAGGACGAAAAGACGTTTTTTACAGTAGTCAAAGCGGCGTTTGCTCAACGAAGAAAAACAGTAGTTAATTCTATCAGTA
>JAFVVB010000063.1 GCA_017502425.1 Ruminococcus sp.
TATCACCAAGAAGGTTTCCAATACGCACCTTATTATTAACCACATCTTCTAAATCTTCGTATTTTTTTACAGTATTATCGAAAGCCAGATCAAAAAAGCAATCCTGTTTCACGTCATATACTGCTAATCCAGTTCCGAACGGAACACCCTGATCACCTACAAACACTCTGTTTCCAATTACAGCACTGTAAAGCCATTCTTCCCAACAAATATTACCATACACCAGAACCCAGTCGATTTCGCTATTAGGATCATTTTCATCTACGTGGTGATAATAGGATTCATAATAATAATAGTAATCTTCATAAGACGTTCCTGCCACGTGCTGCTCGAAGAATCGGTCTTCGTATAAATAATTATCTTCAGCTAAAAACGCAGTAGTAGATAAAGCTAAAAGCATTATTGCTACCAGTAAAATGCTAACTATTTTTTTCATAGCTATTCCTCCGTTCAATTATTAGTTATCATTCTATTATTCGATCCCTGCTAACTTCATCTGGATAGCGGTCGCGTCCATTACGGTACGCTCACCATCTTGGTCGTAATCTGAGAGATAAAAAGGACTTAAGCCGTAGGATTTATTATCACCTAGTGAGAACTCATGAATTCCTGCTAGTGCCTGCTGAATAAAAGTTGCATCAAGTACTGTAAATTCTCCGTCCGCATCAGCATCACCCATAAATTCGCCGATATTCTCCCATACATACTCCTCAAAACCATCGAGTTCTAAGTTATCAGGGTGAGAAACACCTCTGAACTCATCTGCTTTCACATCGTATACACCTAGTCCTCTTACTGGAAACACAGGGTAACTATTCTCACTAAAAATATACTTGCCACAAACTACACTTGAGCAAAAAATTTCTTCAAATGGTTGCATTAGAACTTGAATCATTAGCCAATCCAGATTATTTTCGGCATCATAATGAAGTCCATACTCACTATAACTTACTAGATTATCCTTTCCCTCATCCGAGTATAACGGAATAACTACATCTTCAATAAACTTTTCTTTATATAGGGATTTATCTTCAACTTCAGGAGTTTCAGGCTGTGGTAAATATTCAGGTGATACAGTATACAAGTGTTTATACTCATCTGTACCTATCTTGGAAATAACATCTAGTACGTTTTGGTGGTCGTGTTTATCGAGAACTAAAACATACCATGATAGACTTTTTTGTCTTATCTCTATTACGCCATGCTCGGCAAATTTTTCGAGAGTCACCTTATATCCTGAATGTTTTACATAAAGGTTAATAAGATTGTCTTCAAAGTTGTAATTCTGCTCACTAGCAAAAGCTACAACACTAGTGCAACTTAATACTATTACAACTGTCAGTATAATTGCAAACAATTTTTTCATAAAATCAACTCCTTAGATTTATTTAAAAAGCAGAGTATTTTATGCTTCAATTCCTGCTAACTTCATCTGGATAGCGGTAGCGTCCATTACGGTTACCTTGTAGTCACAGTCAAAGTCGGCTATTTTGTATTCTAACATATAACTATACTCATATTTATTTTCTACTAAACCCATCTGGAGAGTAGTAGCATCCAGTATTGTGAGTTGTTTGTCTGAGTCGGTATCACCGCGAAGCTTTCCGATACGCACCTCATTATTAACCACATCTTCTAAATCTTCGTAGTCGTCTAACATGCTATTACTTAATTCAACAAAGCAGTCCTGTTTCACGTCATATACTGCGTATCCGCATGAAAAAGGCATTTCTTCGGAATCCAAAAATAGCAATCTATTGCCTATTGACGTACTATAAAGCCTTTCCATAAACATATTTATGTTAGCACTGACTAATACCCAGTCGATTTCACTATTCTCATCGTTTTCATCTACATGGTGATAATATAGTTCACTATAATAGTAATATTCACTGAAATCTCTACTATCCACATATTCTTTCACAAATCGATCTTCATAAATATACTCTCCTGGATTAGGATTTATATTTTGAGCTGCATATGCTGGTATCAGCGACATCGCTACTAGAAAAATACTAACTATTTTTTTCATAGCTATTCCTCCGTTCAATTATTAGTTATTCTTCAATTCCTGCTAGCTTCATCTGGATAGCGGTCGCGTCGAGGAGAGTGGTCTCACCATCTTTATCATAATCAGAATATCTGCCATGGACACCTCTACGATCTGCATAAAAATCGTTCAGACTTTTTAAATTTGCTTTATCCATCTGAATTGCAGTAGCGTCTAAAATAGTGATTTTTCCGTCTATATCAGCATCGCCTATCATAATGATGTCATTAAGCGAGCTTAAAACATCCATCAATCCTTCATAGTTTGATAGTTCATCATAATTATCAATTAAGTCAATAAAACTATCTTTTTCTACATCGTACACTGCGTATTTCATAGTAAAAGGTCTTATTATATTGCAAGTCCAAAGTACGAAATCATCAAATTTCAAATACGCTTCACTGTTTATCGCTGATTCGTCAGCTGTTGCATAAATGAGGCACCAATCGCTCTTTCCGTTATCATCATAATGGTGAAAAACTTCTTTGTATTCATAAGGTGTATACTCTTTTATATATTCCTCTATAAACCTAGTTTCATATAAATGCTCTGGGTTAGGTTCTCTCAAAACACTAAAGTCAGGCTCTGCTACTATGATCCACTCTATCTTTTTCAGTTGGTTTATTGTATCTATAACATTTTGCTTATCATTTCTATCGAGTATCAATAAATAGATATGAATAGGTGCTCCGTCATAGGTTTTCCTTTCTACTGAAATAACACCTAAATTATCAAAATCTTCTGGTGTGAGAATAGGGTCATTATAACTCTTAGTTTCACTAGTTGCTATAAGTACCGCATTATCTTTGAAATTATCGTCAACAGTATACTCTTTCTCCTCTGTTTGGGCTGATGCTGTGATAGCACCTAGCGTAATCAGCATTACTGCTACCAGTAATATGCTAACTATTCTTTTCATAAAATCAACTCCTTAGATTTATTTAAAAAGCAGAGTATTTTATGCTTCAATCCCTGCTAGCTTCATCTGGATAGCGGTCGCGTCCATTACGGTCACCTTACGGTCACGGTCAAAGTCGGCTATATTATTTTCTTCAGAATAAGGATCTCTATATTTACCCTCTACTAAACCTATCTGGAGAGTAGTAGCATCCAGTATAGTGAGGCGTTCGTCTAAATCGATATCACCAAGAAGGTTTCCAATACGCACCTTATTATTAACCACATCTTCTAAATCTTCGTATTTTTTTACAGTATTATCGAAAGCCAGATCAAAAAAGCAATCCTGCTTCACGTCATATACTCCATAGCCAGTTATGAATGGAACATGCCGAGCACCAACATATACAATCCTGTTTCCTATTCGAGTGCAAAAAGTCATATCTTCAAAAAGATACCAAGTATATACCAATACCCAGTCGATTTCACTATTAGGATCATTTTCGTCTACATGGTGATAGTATAGTTCGTCATACATGTAGGGATCGCCGTATGATGTATTTATCACATGCTGTTCTACAAAGCGTTCTTCATAAATATATTCTCCTGGATTCATATTCTCAATCGCATATGCTGGTATCAGCGACATCGCTAAAAGCACTATCGCTACTAGTAATATGCTAACTATTCTTTTCATAATAAAACTCCAACTATTGTAATAATATTTTTCCGCACATCAAAGGGTTTAACAGTGATATTTTATATCCGCTGTTGATTACACTGACCTTTATACTATTATGGTACTTTAAGAGGTAATAATTGTCAATTGATAAAACTTACATTATTTTCCGATTTCAGTTGTGTAAAATGCCATGTAGAAAAACAAAAACAGCGCACCGAGAAGGTACGCTGTAATATATTATTTGATATTCGGCGAAATTCGGGGTCCCCGAAATCTATGATTTAGGGGAGAGGACGAACCTCGACACGAGTAGGCAAATAACACTTTATTTGCAACGAGTACAGAGAGTGAGGACGATATCACGCCTCGTATGTTCTCGCATCTCTTCCGATTTTCTGCTGCTCCTCTACCGCTAGCTAAAATCAAAGAATAATCTCTCTTTGATTTTTATCGCGCGGTACTCGGTCGCATTAAAAATCGAAAGGCTGCGCACCTCGGACGCTTAAAATGTAATACACTTGCATGGGCAGTTTTCTACACATGCGCCGCATCCTGTACATTTTTCAGGGTCGATAGATGCGCAGAAATCTTTGACAGTAATCGCACCTTCTTCGCATACTTTCGTACATTTCATACAGCCGATACACGCTGATTTGCACGCTTTCTTTGCGACAGCACCCTTATCATGGTTGCTACATCTGACTACTGCCTGCTCATTTGAGGTAGTGATAGTGATGAGCTTTCTAGGGCATGCTTCAGCACACAATCCACAACCACCGCATTTATCTAAATCAACTACTGCAACACCGTTGCATATAGTGATAGCATCGCTCAAACATGCGTTCATACAGTCGCCCATACCTAAACATCCGTATGAGCAAGCGGTAACGCCACCGCCGATTTTATGAGCAGCTAAACAGCTGTTAACACCCTGAAATACAGCTTTATTCTCAGTGTTATCGCAATTTCCCATACAGTGCACCAGCGCGTGTTTCTTCACAGTTTCACCGCTGACACCTAAAAGCTCGCATATAGCATTAGTGCATTCTTCGCCACCCACAGGACACAGTCCTGCTTTAGCATCACCTTTAGCTACTGCTTTAGCGTAGCCTTCGCATCCGGAAAATCCGCATGCACCGCAGTTAGCACCCGGAAGTATTTCTAAAACCGCCTCGGCTTTTTCGTCCTTCGGTACTGCCATAACAACGGACGCAATAGCAAGCACCAAACCCAGTATAAGTCCGATTCCTGCAACTACCAAAACCGCAATAAGCACGGCAAATAATGTTTCATTCATAGTATTGCCTCCTTATTGAAGTGGAATGAGCTTATCCACAAAGCCTGAGAAACCTAAGAAACTCAGCGCAACCAGTGAAGCCGCAACTAAAGTGATAGGTAAACCTTTAAGCGATTTAGGGATATCAGCTGTTTCAATTCTTGATCTTACACCAGCAAACATAACCATAGCTACTAAGAAGCCGACACCTGCACCTAGTGAATTAACAAGTGCGTGGCCGTAGGTGTATGTATACGCTGTGGTGGTGTCAACTTTCTGGAGCACCAGCATAGTAACACCTAAGATAGCACAGTTGGTAGTAATCAGCGGAAGGTAAACACCGAGTGACTGATAAAGTGACGGAATGTACTTTTTGAGTACAATCTCGACCAGCTGTACAAGACCTGCGATAATCAGAATGAAAACGATGGTCTGCAGATACGCAAGGTCGTTAGGAACGAGTAAGTACTGGTAAATAGGGAAGGTAACAGCAGTAGCAAGCACCATAACAAAGGTAACAGCAACGCTCATACCAACCGCTGTGTTTAGCTTTTTAGATACGCCTAAAAACGGACATATACCGAGGAACTTACACAGCACGTAGTTTTCAGTGAGGATAGCCGCTAAAAAAACGGAAACAAGTGATTTAACTAACATCTGGGGCTACCTCCTTATCAGAATTTTCGCAGTTTTCTTTCTCACATGCAAAGCTCTTGCAGGTTTTGCTCATCGGACATCCCTGACACGGTGAGTCTACGACCTTTTTGCCTGCTTTTGAGTTGAGCTTATTAGCGATCGCAATGAGCATACCAAACACAAAGAAACCGCCAGGAGGCAGTATGAAAATCAGAATCTGTACCGGAATCAGCTGTACACCGAATACAGTACCTGAACCTAAAAGTTCTCGGATGATACCCATACACAGCAGTGCCGCAGTAAAGCCGACGCCCATTCCAAGTCCGTCTAAAATAGAAGGGAACACTGGGTTTTTGCTGGCATACATTTCAGCACGACCTAAAATAATACAGTTAACTACTATAAGAGGTAAGAAAATACCGAGAGAATCATTGATAGTAGGTGCAAACGCTTTGACTATCATCTGAACGATAGTAACGAAACCTGCGATGATAGTGATGTACGCAGGAATACGCACCTTATCAGGAATGACTTTCCTAAGCATAGAAATAACAGCGTTTGAGCACATCAGCACCGCAGTAGCCGCAACACCCATACCGATAGCGTTAGAAGCTGAAGTAGTAACAGCTAGTGTTGGACATGTACCGAGCACCAGACACAGCACAGGGTTTTCCTTTATGATACCTTTAGTGAATTCCTGCATATAAGATTTAGTAGCCATTACTGTTCACCTCCTACTTCCTGATGATATATATCACACGCTTTGTTTACAGCATCTATTACAGCTTTCGAGCTGATGGTTGATGATGTGACAGCATCAACCTGCTGACCTTCTCCTGCGTAGTCTTTGCTGACAACAATAGAGTCGTCAGAAACAAGACCTTTAAACTGAGAAGTGAAACTCTCGTTAGAAGTATTTTTACCCAGACCAGGAGTTTCGTCGTCGTTGTAGTATACGTCAATACCGATGATTTTGCCGTCATTGATGCCGGTCATGACTTTAATCTGACCGCCGTAACCCGACGCAACTGAAGAAATAGCATAGCCGACTGTCTGGGAGTTTTCGTCTAGTCCTTTGTAAATTTCGCCGTCTTCAGTTTCTTTGACGAGTTCAAAGCTTTTGGCATCAGGGCACACGATTTTCATCGACTGCTGCTGGGATAAAGCTTCGTTTTCAGCGATTTTGGTAGAAGTCACAGCATTTGTGACAGCTAACGCCGCTGTGATAAAAAGACAAATGATGAAAAGTGAAATAGTAGGGATAAAAATCTCTTTGAAATTCATTTTTTTCATTTTTTATCCCCCTTTCTTACTGCACCGAAAGCCTTAGGGGTAGTAGCGGATTCAATGAGTGGTACGAGTATGTTCATCAGCAGGATTGAGAATGATACGCCTTCTGGCATATTTGAGTATGTACGAAGCAGTATAGTCAGCACACCGCATCCGATAGCGTAGATAACCTTGCCCCATTTAGTGATAGGAGAGGTAACATAGTCAGTAGCCATGAAAATAGCGCCTAAGAGCAGACCGCCCGAGAGAATCTGATAGATAGGGTCCTGACCGATAACAAGTGCCATTAGCGCAGAAGAAGCAATGTACACACACGGAATGATAGGGGAAATAACCTTTTTGATTACAAGGTAAACACCACCTATAACTAAAGCAACGGCACATGTCTCGCCGAGTGAACCGCCGTGAGTACCGAGCAGTAAATCAACGTATGAGTAAGCTCCCACTTCGCTTGCGAGCGGTGTAGCGCTGGTCACTGCGTCAGGGTTTTTGTAGTAAAAAGCATCTACCCATGTCATCATAGCGTTAGGGAAGGATACTAGCAGTACGATACGAGCAGCGAGCGCAGGGTTTACAAAGTTCATACCTATGCCACCGAACATCTGCTTTACCACAACGATAGCAACGATGCATCCGAACATAGCAATCAGCGGATTGATGTTGACAGGTAAGTTGAGTGCTAGAAGTAAGCCTGTGACAACAGCAGATAAATCACCGATAGTGTTGTCACGCTTCATCACTTTTCTTGATATGTATTCACTGAGTACACATGTAGCAACACACACGCCTATGAGCATCAGACTCATCGGTCCGAAAATAATAGTTGCCGCGATGCACGCAGGAATAAGTGCGATGATAACGTCGAGCATTATCTTAGTGGTAGAAGAATCTGAGCGAAAATGAGGAGAAGAAGAAACGTACATTTTGTTTTCCATTACTTACCCTCCTTTAACGGCATCTGCCTTTTCTTTTCGTTATTTATAATCTGTTTACCTAGTTTGATTGTATTTACAAGGTGGCGGTTAGCAGGACATGCATATGAACAGCAACCGCACTCCATACAGTTTAAAATATTAGTGGACATCATAGCCGAAACGTCCTTTGAGTCAACAGCTTTGCAGATGCTGACAGGAAGAAGGCTCATCGGACACGCATCGACACATTTACCGCATCTGATACACGCAGTGCTTTCCATGAGCTTCGCCTTTTTCTCAGTGAAAGCAAGGATAGCGTTGTTCTGCTTAGCAACGAAAATGTTGTCATCACTGATTGCAGCGCCCATCATAGGACCACCCATAATGAGTTTTTTAGGCTCTCTCTTATATCCGCCTGCAAATTCTATGACTTCCTTTACGCTGACACCGATAGGGACGATAACGTTCTTAGGTTCTTTGATAGCATCACCGTCAATAGTAAGACGTTTTTTAGTCAGCGGAATACCGGTTCTCATATATTCAGCTAAAAACGCTACCGATGCAACGTTCATAACGATACAGCCAGCATCACTAGGGAGTTTACCCATAGGAACAACACGATTGGTGCACGCTTTGATTAATACTTTTTCAGCGCCGAACGGATAAGAGGCCTTAAGTGGTAATACTCTAACCTCGTCGTATTTATCGATGTCGTTATCAGCAATATCCTTTAGTACCTTGATAGCGTCAGGTTTATTATTTTCAACACCGATGATAACACGTTTAAGTCCTAAGATGTCTTTGAGTGCATATACACCGCTCATAATAGCCCATGAGTTTTCTAAAACTTCTCTGTGGTCAGCAGTGATATATGGTTCACACTCAGCTACGTTGATGATGAGTGTATCGACATCTTTATCAGCAGGAATATTAAGTTTTACGTGAGCAGGAAAACCTGCACCGCCTAAACCGACCAGTCCACTCGCACGAATGGCTTTGAGCAAATCGGAAATGTTGTTGATTACTGGTGGCTTGATGCCGTCAAAAAGTGTCATCTCACCATCTGATTCAATAGTGATAGCGTCGACTTTGGAGCCGTCAGCTACCGCGACTTTTTCAATTTTTTTGACAGTACCCGATACTGAACTGTGTATTGGTGCACTGACGTAAGCGTCGCTGTCGCCTATCACCTGACCCACATATACGGTATCGCCGACTTTAACGGTAGGTTTGCACGGTGCACCGATGTGCTGTGACATGGTGATAGTCACGGTCTTTGGAGCAGGCATCTCAACACTCTCGATGTGAGCAGTGTTTTTGAGATGAGGGACGTGCACACCACCGTGGGTGCGATACGGTTTTCTCGGGAAAGTAAGATTTTTATCCATACTTAAAGCCCCCTCGTTTCACAATAGATTTTGTCAAAATTACATCACTATAAACTATACCATTTTTTACGTTTATTTTCAATGTGAATAACCGCCAAAATCCGAGCAATAATATGGTATATAAATACTAAAAAGGGGTCGGTAATGAACATATGAGTTATGTGTTTGCGTTTATAACAGGTGGTCTTATTTGTGTGATAGGTCAGGTGCTGATTGATAAAACGAAACTAACACCCGCGCGAATACTCACAGGATACGTAGTAGCCGGAGTGTTTATCTCAGCTGTTGGTTTATATGAACCGCTTGTAGAGTTTGCATCGTGTGGTGCAACAGTACCTTTGAGTGGATTCGGTCATCTGATGGCTCAGGGAGTAAAAGAGTCAGTAGATACCTACGGAGCGTTAGGTATCTTAAAAGGCCCGCTTAGTGCAGCATCAGCCGGAATAACTGCCGCTGTGGTGCTGTCACTTATAGCAAGCCTCATATCAAAATCAAAAGAAAAGTAGCGGTTGCATTAAAAATCGAAAGGCTGCGCACCTCGGCGCTTAAAATAAAAACGCCCGTACGGTTAGTACGGGCGCACATTAGTTACATATTACTGGATTGAATAATCGAGGTATTCCTCAAGTTCTGCATCGTCTTTCTTTTTCTTTTCTCTGACTACTAAGAACGCAGTAACAGCAGCGGTGACAGCAGCAACAGCAGAAATCACAACGACAAGCCAGCCGAACCTAGATTTTTTCTCCATGAGAAGACCTCCTTTAGAATATTACTATAAAATAATAACAGTTATTATTCCAAAAGTCAACCGAGATTATTCGATACGATGTGAAAATTTTGTGAATATTAAAACAGGCATATGTATTATTATATTCGTAGGACATATATCCTTATCTTTGCTAAGCGTTGTGTGACGTTTGCAGGGGAGTTTTTATGCCGTCCCATACGAAATGATGGGTGCTTACGCACTCGGGAATAATTCGGGGACCCCAAAATCTGAGATTTTGGGGATAGGAGGAGCAAATAAAAAGATGTAGATTTTGCGGATAGCATAATCGAAA
>JAFVVB010000064.1 GCA_017502425.1 Ruminococcus sp.
AATCCTCAGGGTTTACGAAATTGAAAATGCCTTTGTATCGAGATGAGCTATAATCTTCGTTTGTGGTGGTATTAGGAGTTGCAAAGGTGTATGCGTAGACATTGTCGCTACCGTGGATATCTATGAGAGATTTTGCGAGCAAGTTTGCTACTGCTGCTCCACGTGAGTGACCTGTAATCAGAAATTTACAGTGGTCTCTGTCTATACCGTAGTTGTGAAAATAGCGCTCTAAATTATTAAGAGAAAACTCACACGCTTTATTAAATCCGCTGTGAACTTTAGTGGTGGAAACATCGTGACCAATGTCAAAATTTGAGTACCACTCCTTTTGAAAAGTACCTCTTAGCGCTACTGCAACTAAAGTGTATTTTCCAATTTTTTGAGATGAAATTAATAGGCCGACGCCGTCTTGGTCGTAGTCATCTGAGTAGTTGAATTTTGCGTTGTGTTCAAAGCCCATGGAATTAAGGTTATCAAGGGCTTTGTCGTGCTCGTAAGCACTCGATGAAAGCACGATGCATGTACGTGCGAGTTCTTGTGAGAATTTCTGAGGAGTGGTGGTGAATGTTGTGTTACTCAAAGAGATTTGATATGGGAATTGCGCGGTGGTATCTTTAGCGTTTACAGGTGTTGTTATGAATTTCAAAGTATAATCTTTCTTTTCTTTTTCGCATGCCAAAAGCATAGCACTACCTCCTAAGATTAGCGTTAACACTAGTAATATGGACAATATTTTTTGCTTCATACTTCGCTCCTTGTTCATAAAAGAGTTACAATTTTGTTGTTGACACTACTGTAATTGATGATATAATCAAGGTTGTGGTACAACATATGTACTATTTAATAAAGGAGATATACAATATGCTGAAATCAACTTTTGCAAAAAGAATTACTTCAATATTATTAGCACTTATTCTCGTTCTATCCACAGCAGTTGTTTTTGTTGGATGTAAGAAAGACGGCATTCCTGATGACCTTATTCCTTACAATGTTGATGCTAACGGTAACCCAACCAGCTACTATAAGAACGAATATGATAAAGACGGTAACCTCATTAAAGAGCAGACATATAACTCTGAGGGTGAGCTCATCAGCTATAACACTAACGAGTTTGATGACAGAGGTAACAAGACCGTAAGCGTATTCTACGATAAAGACGGTAAGGTTGCCGGTGAAACTCAGGTTGAGTATAATGACCAAAACCTTCCTACTAAGCAGACTAACCTTGACGCTAAAGGTAAAGTAACTGACTATACTGTTAAAGAGTATAACGAGCAGGGCTTAGATAGCAAGATTTACAGATACGATGGTGATGATACTCTCAAATCATACACAGTATATGAGTATAACGATAAAAAAGAGTGCATCAAAATGACTGAGCATACAGGTAAAGGTGAAGTTAAATACTACGTCGAGTACAAATACGATAAAGAAGGTAATATGACTTCTTACCAGTATGATGCTAAGGGCAACCTCGTTGAGAAAAAATAATTTACAAGAGTTAAAGGGCAACCATATCGGTTGCCCTTTTTTACGTTTAATTCAAAGCAAAATAAAAAGCCCTCATAATAAGGGCTTTTACTTTATATGTGCAGTATAGACGAAGCAATCTCAAAGTAAATGAAAAGAGATAGTGCGTCTAATATAGTGGTGATGAACGGACTCGCCACTACCGCAGGGTCAAAACCTACTTTCTCGATAATCATCGGCAAAGTACAACCGACGATTTTCGCAAAAAAGACGGTCATAACCAGAGTGAGTGATACAACAAGAGCTATCATCACGGTGACCTCGGTATTATTAAGTAGTACACGATCAACTAAAAGCATTTTAGCAAAGTTAGCGCATGCAAGTGTTACACCACATAAAAGTGATACTCGGCACTCTTTGAAAATAACTTTAAATATATCTTTGAATTCAATTTCGCCTAATGAGAGCGAACGGATGATAGTAACTGATGACTGTGAGCCTGAGTTACCGCCTGTACCCATGAGCATCGGAATAAATGCGGTGAGCACGATAGAAGTAGCAAGACTCGATTCAAACGAGTTGATTATCATACCGGTGAATGTCGCGGATATCATGAGTATCAACAGCCATGGGATACGGCTTTTGAAAAGCTCGAAAACCGTCAGACGGTCGTATGGTTTATCGGTGGTCGGCGTAATAGCCGCAACCTTCTGGATATCCTCGGTGGTTTCCTCTTCCATGACATCGATAGCGTCATCAACGGTGACGATACCGACCAGTCGGTTTTCTTTATCAACGACCGGAACAGCAAGGAAGTTGTATTTATTGAATACCTGTACTACGTTTTCCTGGTCATCAAGGGTGTTAACGGAAATGACGTTTGATTCCATCAGGTCTTCAATGATAGTGTCTTCGTCAGCGAGAAGAAGACTTTTGATAGTGACGATACCGATGAGTGTAGAATGGTCATCAGCTACGTAACATGTGTAGATAGTTTCTTTATCAATACCTGTGCGTCGGATTCTTTTGATAGCTTCTTCGACGGTCATCTTCGGTCTGAGTCTGACAAATTCCGTCGTCATGATAGAGCCGGCTGAGTCCTCAGGGTATTTAAGAATATCGTTAATTTGCTTTCTGACGTCAGGGTCAGTCTGGCGCAAAATACGTTTTACGACGTTAGCGGGCATTTCTTCGATGATATCAACCGCGTCATCGACATAAAGCTCGTCTATGACTTCTTTAAGCTCGGTATCGGAAAAACCGTGAATGAGCAACTGTTGAGTATCCTCGTCCATTTCTACGAAGGCTTCAGCAGCGATTTCTTTAGGCAGAAGTCTGAACAAAATAGCAGTTTTTTCGTTCTGAATATCTTCGAATACACCGGCGATATCAACGGGATTCATCGTTGACAGAATATCCCTTAAGGTCGCATATTTTTTATTTTCGAGAAGTGTTACGATAGTCTCGAAAAGTGTGACTGTATTCCTTTCCATAGTGTTATCCTCCTAATTTTTTAGGCGGAAGTAGAAGACAGTCCCCAAAAGTGAGTATCAGAGAGGAAAACAGACGTAGGTGCTATACCGTTGGCTGTTTTCGGTTATACTTCGCCCAAGGGGGTTGCCGGTGGTACTTCCAGCGTCCATTTAAATCTCGCCTCTTTCATAGTAAAGTCCGATGACATATCGGCACAAATAATTTTATACCATCAAAAGTGATAAGTCAACCATACTAAAACAAAAAAATTCACATATTATATCTTGATTTTATAGATGTATTTGAGTATAATAAGTTGACTAATAAGTTAGGAGAAATTGAAATGGAAGACTTTTTTGAGAAAAAACTGAAAGAATTTTTACCATATATTATTATTATAGGAGCGGTGTTTTTAGCACTGCCTGCTATATTGATGTTGCTTAAAAACAGGGTAGTGCTCAACCAGATTGTATTGCTCGGTGTTTTTCCGCTGACTTCGTTTGGCTGTTGTGCTCACTACGCATATGTTAAGAAAAGTGATTTATACTTAACTTTGGTTGCACCTATCATTTTTATACCAACTATGTTCCTCTACGGCTTTATCAGAGATTCGCTGCTCAATAGCCTGATTTTCTTAGTATCATACTTTATCTGCGGTTATATCGGACTTACTGTCGGTGAGATGATATCAGGAAAAGCATCTGATGATAAAGCTGAAAATAAGGGTGGAAGAAGAACATCAGGTAGCAGATCACGTCAGAGAAGAGTACCTAGACACGTTGATACTACTGCTGCTAATGAAGAAAGTGTAGATGACCTTGTTATTGAAGATATCGAAATGCCTGAGAGTTTTGATGCGGTTCACACCACAGCTGATGAAACTCCGAGTTTTGATTCAACTATGAGCGATATCGATTCTATTCTCGCTGAAATTCACAGCAGAAATGAATAATAAACAGATTCAAAATATAAAATAAAAAGGCGAAGCACCCAGTGCTTCGCCTTTTCTTATAGAGTAAGAATTATTCGCAGAAGAATACGTCCATACCTGTTGTTTCGCCATCAGCAACGATGTATGCTTTTGACTCTTCAGGCTTTACGTATACTGTGTAAGCCTTCTTGCCTTTTACAACCTTCTTAACGTTCTTCTCGATGTCAGCAACTGAAACAGTAGCGCCACCGAACTGGATGTAAAGGTCAACCTTAGCAGCTGTTTTCTTAGCTGTTGTTGTCTTCTTAGTAGTTGTTACTTTCTTAGTAGCTGTCTTCTTCTCTGTTGTAGTTGTTTTCTTTGTAGTAGCCATTTTAGTTTCCTTCTTTCAAAATAAAATTATGAATAACGCATGAAAACAAGTTTAATATCAGACTTCGTCTGTACCTTAATTATATATCTGAGAGAATTTAAAATCAAACTCTTGTACCGAAATTTGGCTTATTGACCAAACTCGGGCGGTTTTAAGGTGGTTTTTGTGTGTTTATGACTACGGTTTTTGACTGTTTTTTGGCACATGGCCGTTTTTTATCTAGCAAGTTAACTAAATTTATCCTAAGGATATTGTGCAAAAAACACACGATTTTTACTTTTTATAGTTGAATTGCCCTATAAATACCAATTAAAAATGTAATATTTTACTAATGGCCGTATTGTTATATTGTACATATGGTGGTATAATAATCACAGTACTGATTATGGGACTTTGAAGAATATTTATAACATAGATATTATATACGGGGAGATAATATGCTTAGTAGTTTTTTGACAGTAGGAGAACAGGTGCTCATACTGTTCGTGCTGATATCGGTAGGATTTATATGTGGTAAAACAAAACTCATAAATGAATCAGGCTGTAAAGTAGTAACTGACATTGTTTTATATTTTGTTACACCGTGTGTTATTATCAGTGCTTTTCAACGCGATTTTGATGTGACTATGCTGATAAAATTAATAGTGTCAGCGATTTGCTCGGCAGCTATTTTGTTTTTCAGCGTAGTTGTTGCACAGATTTTATATAAAAAGCAGGAACGTAGCAGAGCATGTGTTCTGAAATTTGCTACCGTGTTTTCTAACTGTGGGTTTATGTCGCTTCCACTTCAGCAGGCGTTGCTGGGAGAAGAAGGTGTTTTTTACGGTGCTACGTTCGTTGCTTTGTTTAACGTTTTTGTGTGGTCATACGGAATTATTACCATGAAAGGTAAATCCGAGAAAATGTCGGGGTTAAAAATCCTTATTAATCCCGGTATTATCGGCACTCTCGTAGGCATTACGCTCTTTTTATCATCGGTGAGATTACCGGTTGTTATTGCTCAGCCTGTTAATTATCTTGCGGCTCTTAACACACCTGTGCCTATGCTGATTATAGGTTACTATCTTTCATCAGCAAAGCTCAGAAAAGCGTTTACCGATATGTGGGCATATATTTCTATGGTGCTCAGGCTAATCGTCTTACCACTTATCACACTTTTAGTACTTCTTTTATGTGGTATAAAAGGAACGCTTTTAGTTTCACTTATTATTTCGGTGGCATCACCGGTTGCAGCTATTACTACTATGATGTCGGCAAAGTACGGCCATGATACCGAGCTTTCTGTGTCGCTTGTATCGGCATCTACTTTATTATCACTTCTTACTATGCCACTCGTAGTAGGACTTGCACAGTATTTATCGTAAGGGTAGGGTGAGCTTTATGGCTAAGAATCCGAAGCAGAAGCAAAAGCTTCTTTATGTGTATAAATTTCTAAGTGAAAAGACCGATGAATCCAACGGAGCTACCGTATCCCAGATTATAGAATATCTTGATGGGTTTGATATAAAAGCCGAGAGAAAGAGTATTTACGATGATTTGAGAACACTTCAGGATTTCGGAGTGGATATATGTAGCACTAAAAGTAAAACTGTTAAGTACTATATCGCAAGCCGTGATTTCGAGCTTTCTGAGCTGAAACTTTTAGTGGATGCTGTCCAAAGTTCGAAATTCATCACTCATAAAAAGTCCAACACCCTCATAAAAAAGCTTGAGAATCTACTCAGCGAACACGATGCTAAAAAGCTCCAGCGTCAGGTAGTGGTATCTAACCGAGTCAAAACCATGAACGAAAAGATATATTACAATATCGACGGCATTCATAACGCTATAAATAGCTCGTGTAAAATAAGTTTTTACTACTATCAGTGGGTTACTACTAAAGAGGGTACCCAGAAAATCACGAAAAAACGCAGAAATAATGGTGAGAAATACGTCGTTTCTCCGTGGGCACTGACGTGGGATGACGAAAATTACTATCTGATAGCATATGATGATAAAGCCGATAGAATAAAGCACTACCGAGTTGATAAAATGGAGTCAGTAGAAGTGCTTGAAAGTAAGAAGCGTGACGGTAAGGAGTTATTTAAGAAATTTGATATGGCGGTTTATTCAAAGCAGATTTTCGGAATGTTCGGCGGAGAGCTCACCGATATAAAAATCCGTTTTGATAATTCGCTTATCGGTGTAGTAGTCGATAGATTTTCTAAGAACGTCTTCATTTCACTAAATTCAGACTCTACATTTGATATGAGCACTAAGGTGATGCTGTCACCGACTTTTTACGGCTGGTTATTCGGTCTTAAAGATAAAGCGAAGATACTATCACCTCAAAAAGCAAAAGAAGAGTTTTTACACTATATAGACGATATTCAGAATATGTATAAATAACCGTATTTTACATAATCAAAGTACAATTTAACGGACACATCCTCGTATATAATCGACATGTAAACCAAAATTATCGGGAAAATTATAAAAGGATGTGTTTATATGTTGAATTTTTGTATTTTTGTCTTTGTTTTTTACGGGCTTTGTGCTATAATCGGAATGATGCTCAAACCGACGCAGTTCTTCACGGTGTTTAAACGCAAGTAGGTAGTCGGTTTTTGAAAGGAA
>JAFVVB010000065.1 GCA_017502425.1 Ruminococcus sp.
AGTAAGCAAAATAGTAGGTCTTGCAGATGATATTAAATTAAATCTGGCAGCTACGGATATCCGTATGGAAGCTCCTATCCCTGGAAAAGCAGCTATCGGTATTGAAGTTCCTAATAAAGTCACCAGTATGGTTTCTCTGCGAGAGCTCATCGATTCTAACGAATTCAGAAACAGCTCCAGTAAATTGTCCTGTGTTTTAGGTAGAGATATCAGCGGTGAAATAGTGGTTACTGACCTTGCAAAGATGCCACATCTTCTCATTGCAGGTACCACAGGTTCAGGTAAATCAGTATGCGTAAACTCCCTTTTGATGAGTATACTGTTCAAAGCTACTCCTGAAGAAGTGAAGATTTTACTTATTGACCCTAAGATGGTTGAATTTTCTAAGTATAAAGGTATTCCGCATCTTCTAGTTCCGGTAGTATCTGATGCTAAAAAAGCAGCAGGTGCGCTTAACTGGGCGGTTTCCGAGATGCTCAACCGATACAAACTGTTCTCGGAATACGATTGCAAGGATATCGGTTCATATAACAAACTCATAGAAAAGAATTTGGATTATATTGCGAAAAATTCCACCGAAGATAGCGAAGAAGAAGTGTGTCTTGAAGTGAGCGGACTTCCGGTTGCTAAAGAAAAGCTTCCTCAGATAGTTATCGCTATTGATGAGCTTGCTGACCTTATGATGGCTGCACCTAGCGAAGTAGAAGATGCTATCTGTCGTCTTGCTCAGATGGCACGTGCTGCTGGTATGCATCTGATTATTGCTACTCAGCGTCCTTCTGTTAATGTCATCACCGGTGTAATTAAAGCTAACATTCCGTCACGTATTGCGCTTAAAGTAAGCTCTAATATTGACTCGCGTACTATTCTTGACGCGGGTGGAGCCGAGAAACTTATCGGACGCTGTGATATGCTGTTCTCACCTGTTGGTGCATCACAGCAGGTTCGTGTTCAGGGATGTTTCGCACGTGACGAAGAAATTGAACGTGTCACTTCATATATCAAGAAATCTCACGAAGCCCAGTATAATACTGAGGTAGAAGAGAGAATACGTAAAATAGCTTCCGAAGAACTCGGTAAAAACGCTAAGGAATCGGCAAACGTATCTAATGCGGCCCCTGATGTTGATTCGCTTATGGAAGAAGCTATCAAAGTTGTCATTGAAGCGGGTCAGGCATCTACTTCGCTCTTACAGCGCAGACTGAAAGTCGGTTACGCACGAGCAGGTAGAATGATTGACGATATGGAGCAGATGGGTATCGTAGGACCTCATCAGGGTTCTAAAGCAAGAGATGTTTTAATGACATATAACGAGTGGTTAGAGCGTAATCACGTTCTTGATGTCGCTCCTGATGACTCGGAAAATTCTGAAGAAGAATTCTAATTAAGAAAAATAATCTTTTAAAATTCCTTTGTAGAAAAATACATAATTCAATAATAGAAATATAATAACATTAATAATTCTTTACTAGAACTAAAAAGGAGGGTTTATGGCTTTTCTACCGATTTGTGCCGATGATGTAAAATCTAGAGGCTGGGATAATGTCGATTTTGTGTTTATCACAGGCGATAGCTATGTTGATCACCCTTCTTTTGGTGTTTCTATTATATCCAGAGTTTTAGAGGACAGAGGGTATAAAGTCGCAATTTTATCTCAACCTGATTGTGATAGTGATGACGATTTTCTTCAGTTTGGTACTCCAAGACTTGGATTTATGATTACATCAGGTAATATCGACAGTATGGTGGCTCACTATACTGTTGCTAAAAAACGCAGAAAAACTGATGCATATACTGCCGGCGGTGTTATGGGTAAACGTCCTGATAGGGCTGCTATTGTGTATTCTAATATCGTCAGACGATTGTTTCCTCAGTCCGTTATTATTCTGGGTGGACTTGAAGCGAGTCTTCGTCGTTTTGCTCATTATGATTACTGGGATGATAAAGTAAGGCACTCGATTTTATTTGATTCAAAAGCTGATATTATCATCTACGGAATGGGTGAAAACCAGACTTTAGAGGTAGCAGATAGATTAAACGACGGATTTACCGTAGAAGCTTTGCGTGATATTAAAGGTATATGCTACGCTGTTAAAACAAAAGATTACACTCCTATGAGTGTAACCGAGTTACCTTCTTTTGAGCGTGTCAGCAGCGATAAAGTTGATTACGCTGTTGCAACACGCAAAGAGCTCGATGAATACGATGCTGTACGTGGTAAGACTATGATTCAGCGTGACGGTAATATGATTTTAGTTCAGACGCCGCCGATGCCTCCGCTTACATCGAGCGAGCTTGACCACGTTTATTCTCTGCCATATGAACGTTCGTATCACCCTTGCTATGAAGAACTCGGTGGAGTACCGGGTATCAAAGAAGTTGAGTTTTCTATTACGCATAACCGTGGTTGTTTCGGTGGATGTAATTTCTGTGCTATTGCTTTTCATCAGGGACGAGCTGTTACAGTTAGAAGCAAAGAAAGTATAGTAAAAGAAGCAAAAAAACTGATAGCGTCTCCTAATTTCAAGGGCTACATTCACGATGTGGGCGGACCTACTGCGAACTTCAGACTACCATCGTGTGAGTTGCAGAAAAAAGCAGGACTATGTAAAGGTAAAAAATGTCTTGCACCTACACCGTGTAAAAATTTACAGGTTTCGCACGATGAGTATATTGATATTTTAAGAGAGCTCAGAAAACTCGATGGCGTTAAAAAGGTATTTATACGTTCAGGTATTCGTTTCGATTATCTAATGGAGGACGAATCTGATGAGTTTTTCAGAGAGCTTGTTGAACACCATGTTTCAGGTCAGCTGAAAGTAGCTCCTGAGCATTGCTCGGATATCGTTTTAGATAAGATGGGTAAACCTCATATCGAAACCTATAAAAGATTTCAGGATGAGTTTTATAGAAAAACCGCTAAAGCTCATAAGGAGCAATATTTAGTACCGTATCTCATGAGCTCACATCCGGGCTCTACACTCAAAGAGGCGGTTGAACTTTCTCTTTATTTAAAACGTGAGAAAATCCACCCTGATCAGGTTCAGGATTTTTATCCTACTCCTGGTACTATTTCAACGTGTATGTATTACACAGGACTTGACCCTTATACTTTAAAAGAGGTTTATGTAGCTAAATCCCCACACGAAAAAGCTTTACAGCGAGCACTGTTGCAGTATTTTAAGCCTCAGAACAGAGAACTCGTTATAGAAGCTCTCGTAAAAGCCGGTCGCAAAGATCTTATCGGTACTTCGAAAAATTGCCTTATCAACGCAAAAATTCCTCAGAAGTATCAGAATATGGGAGAAAAGCCTAAGAAAAACTCTAAAAAACACGTTAAGCCTAATTATAAGAAAAAACAAAAAATGCGTCGAAATAGTAAGTAAAAACTTGACCATTTTAGTGTTTGAATATATACTGTATGATATAAAAAACAAGTGAGGTAATATAAATGGGAGTTTATGAAGAACTCGTAGCCCGCGGTCTCATTGCGCAGGTTACGGACGAAAAAGAAATCAGAGAGCTTGTTAACAGCGGTAAAGCTGTTTTTTACATCGGTTTTGATCCTACTGCTGACAGCTTACACGTAGGTCATTTTATGGCGCTTTGTCTTATGAAGCGTCTCCAGATGGCTGGTAATAAACCTATCGCACTTATCGGCGGTGGTACAGCTATGATCGGTGACCCTAGCGGTCGTACCGATATGCGTCAGATGATGACTACTGAAACTATCAATCATAATGTTGAATGCTTTAAAAAGCAGATGAGCAGATTTATCGATTTTTCTGATGATAAAGCATTACTCGTTAACAACGCTGATTGGTTACTTGATTTAAACTACGTTGATGTATTACGAGAGGTAGGTGCATGCTTCTCAGTTAACCGTATGCTTACTGCTGAATGCTATAAGCAGCGTATGGAAAAAGGCCTTTCTTTCCTTGAGTTTAACTACATGATTATGCAGTCTTACGACTTCTATGCACTTTACCAGAAATACGGATGCAATATGCAGTTCGGCGGCGATGACCAGTGGTCAAATATGCTCGGTGGTACTGAGCTTATCAGAAGAAAGCTTTCTAAAGACGCTTACGCTATGACTATCAACCTTCTTCTTAATTCAGAAGGTAAGAAAATGGGTAAAACCCAGTCAGGTGCTGTGTGGCTTTCTGCTGAGAAAACTTCTCCTTTTGATTTTTATCAGTACTGGAGAAACGTTGACGATGCTGATGTTGTTAAATGCTTGAAAATGCTCACATTCTTACCACTTGAGGAGATTGAAGAACTTGCAAAGCTCGAGGGTAGCGAAATCAACAAAGCTAAGGAAATCCTTGCGTTTGAG
>JAFVVB010000066.1 GCA_017502425.1 Ruminococcus sp.
CAGTGTTCAAAGCTTTGGGTATTAACTAATGGCTTTGTATGCTATCGCTGATTTACACTTGTCGCTTGGCGCTGACAAGCCAATGGATGTATTCAAAGGTTGGCAGGATTATAGCACCAGATTAGAAAAAAACTGGAGAGCTCTTGTTACAGATAACGATACTGTTGTTGTAGCAGGCGATATTTCCTGGGCTATGAAACTCGAAGAGTGTTTTGAGGATTTTAAATTCCTGAACTCACTACCCGGAAAAAAGATTCTTTTGAAAGGTAACCATGATTATTGGTGGGCTACTAAGAAAAAGATCGATGAATTCATCAGTGCTAATAACTTTGATACTATCAGCATTTTATTCAATAATTCTTTTACAGTTGAAGGATTTACTATCTGCGGTTCTCGTGGATGGTATTATGATGCCGATACCGAGGCAGATATTAAAGTTATCAACAGAGAAGTTGGAAGACTGAAGTTATCCCTTGATTCTATTAAAGATAACGAAACTAAACCTGTTGTCTTTTTACACTATCCACCAGTATACGGAGACTTAGAGTGTGAAGAAATTATGGATGTACTTATTGAGTATGGTATCAAAGAATGCTATTATGGTCATCTTCACGGTGCTCATACGCATAAAAACGCTGTTACAGGCATGTATAAAGATATCAATATGCACCTGATATCTACTGATTATGTTGATTTTACGCCTGTTTTGGTGCGAATTTAAGAAATTATTTACAAAATAATATAGTATTTTATATCTGATTATGATATAGTAATACGAGCGAAAAATGAGGAGGAATTCACATGAATTTAGTATCATCAAATATGACAGAAACAAACACTTATGAACTTACTATTGCAGTAGAAAAGGAAACTTTTGAGGCAGCTATTTCTAACGTATATGCTAAGCAGGTTGAGAAAATCAACGTACCTGGTTTCAGAAAAGGTAAAGCGCCTCGCAGCATTATTGAAAAGATGTATGGCGCTGATGTTTTCTATGATGACGCTATGCAGGAGTGCTATCCTGCTGCTTTAAGTGATGCAGCTGATGCAGCACAGATTAAAATCGTTACTGTAACTAATGTTGAAGCAGTAGAAGTTTCTGCTGACGGCTTTACTTTCAAAGCTACATGTATCGTAGAACCTGAAGTAGAAGTTAAAGACTACAAGGGCATCGAAATTGCTAAGAAATCTACTGATGTAACTGAAGAGTTAATTACTGAAGAAATCGATAGAGTAAGAGAGAGAAACAGCCGTATGGTCACAGTTGAGGACAGAGCTGCTGAGATGGGCGATACAGCTGTTATTGATTTCGAAGGTTTTGTTGACGGTGTTGCTTTTGAAGGCGGTAAGGCTGAAAATTTCAACCTCGAACTTGGTAGTGGAAACTTCATTCCTGGTTTTGAAGAGCAGATTGTTGGTCATAATACTGACGAAGAGTTTTCTATCAACGTTACTTTCCCTGAAGAGTATCATTCTGAAGAGCTCAAGGGTAAAGAGTCTGAATTTAAAATCAAATTACATGAAATCAAGAAAAAAGAATTGCCAGAGCTTGATGATGAGTTCGTTAAAGACGTAAGCGAGAAAGATACTCTCGATGAGTATAAAGAAGAAATCAAAGAAACTATTGCTAAGAGACTTGAAGACGAAGCACAGAAAGATATCGATGATCAGCTCGTTGAAAAGTTACTTGAAAAGGTTGAGGGTGATATTCCTGAGGCTATGTATGACAATGAAGTTTCTCAGATGCTCAGAGAGTTTGATATGAGACTTCGTTCACAGGGTATGGATATGAACACATATCTCCAGTACACAGGTATGAATCCAGAGTCTGTTAAAGAAATGTACCTCCCTGAAGCTCAGAAGCGTGTTAAGATGAGACTTGCTTTAGAAAAAATCGCTAAAGTTGAAGATATTAAACCAACAGAAGAAGAATTAAACGCTGAGTATGAGAGACTTGCTCAGGGTTATCAGATGGAAGTTGAAAAGGTTAAAGAAGTACTTCCTGTTGATGCTATTACTCAGGATCTCGCTGTTGAAATGGCAATGAAATTTGTTAAGGACAACGCAAAGATTAAATAATTTAAAATTGTCCTATAATTTATATCATAGATTATCTGAAAGGAGATATTAATATGAGTACTATGCCTTATGTAGTAGAGCAAACAAGCAGAGGTGAACGCTCATACGATATTTTTTCCCGTCTGCTTAATGACAGAATCATTATGCTCAATGAGGAAGTAAACAGCACTACCGCTAGTTTAGTAGTTGCACAGCTTTTATATCTTGAAGGTCAGGATCCTAACAAAGATATTAGCCTCTATATTAACAGCCCTGGCGGTTCTGTTACTGATGGGTTAGCCATTTATGATACTATGCAGTATATCAAGTGTGACGTTTCTACTATCTGTATGGGTATGGCTGCTTCTATGGGTGCGTTTTTACTTGCTGCGGGCACTAAGGGAAAGAGATACGCTCTCCCTAACAGTGATATTATGATTCACCAGCCATCAGGCGGTGCTAAAGGTCAGGCAACTGATATCGAAATTCACACTAAACATATACTCCACACAAAGAAAAAGCTTAACGAGATTTTATCTATGAATACAGGTCAGCCTTTTGACGTAATTGCGGCTGATACTGAACGTGATAATTTTATGACTGCTCAGCAGGCTTTAGAGTACGGACTTATCGATAAAGTAATTGAAAAGAGATAAGTTAGTTTTAAGGAGATAGAGATGTCAGGAAAGATAAACGAGGGTAACGTACATTGTTCGTTCTGTGGCAAACCACAGGAAATGGTTGGAAGAATTATCGCCGGTGAAGGTGTATATATCTGTGATCAGTGTGTGGACTTATGTATGTCTATTCTCGAAGATGGTGACTACAATCAAATGGAATCAAAGCCAGAAAATAGCAATATGCCTGTGCTTTTGAAGCCAATTGAGATAAAAGCTATTCTTGATGAGTATGTTATAGGTCAGGATGATGCTAAAAAAACTCTCGCAGTAGCTGTATATAACCATTATAAAAGAGTTTTTAACAATGACGATAATGTTGAATTTGCTAAGAGTAATGTATTAATGCTAGGACCTACTGGTGTTGGTAAAACACTATTAGCTCAGACATTAGCTAAAGCGCTCGACGTACCTTTTGCTATTGCTGATGCCACTACATTAACAGAAGCCGGATATGTAGGTGAAGACGTTGAAAACATCTTGCTTAAACTTATTCAGGCTGCTGATTTTGATATCGAAAAAGCTGAACGTGGAATTATCTATATCGATGAAATCGATAAGATTGCTCGTAAATCTGAGAATCCGTCTATTACACGTGATGTAAGCGGTGAAGGGGTACAGCAAGCTTTACTCAAAATTGTAGAGGGCACTGTTTCTAACGTTCCGCCACAGGGCGGAAGAAAGCATCCACAGCAGGAATTTTTACAGATAGATACTAAAAATATTCTATTTATCTGTGGAGGAGCTTTTGATGGTTTAGAAAAGATCGTTACTAAACGTCTTGGTTCATCGACTCTTGGTTTTGAATCTGTAATACAAGATAAGGTTGAGCTTGATCAAACCGCATGGATGAAAGATGTTGTTGCTCATGATTTGGTTAAATACGGCATTATTCCTGAACTCATCGGTAGATTGCCTGTAATCACTGCATTATCAGGCCTTGATATTGATTCTATGGTCAAGATACTTACGGTGCCTAAGAATTCGATAATTGCACAGTATAAGCACTTGTTTTCACTGGATGGTGTCGAACTCTTATTCGAGGAAGAAGCACTTGTTGCTATTGCGAATCTTGCTAAAGAGCAGAAAACCGGTGCACGTGGTATAAGAGGTATCATGGAATCTTTACTCAAAGATCTCATGTTCGAAACTCCTAGTGACATAACTATTGAAAAGATTATTATCAAGAAAGAGACTGTCACTGATGGTGCTTTAGCTGAAATTATCAGAAACGATAAGAAATCTCAAATTTCAATTGATATTGATATATCTGATAATAAATCACTTGATCATACTAAAAATAACGCATCTTGATTTTTATAAAACTTAAAGCTGTATGTCATGATGTGATTGACATACAGCTTTTTTATAGGTGACAATTATGCCAGAATCTACACAAGCAAAATTTAATATTCCTGTTCTGCCTCTCAGGGGACTGGTTGTTTTTCCTAAGATGATGTTGCATTTTGATGTAGGCAGAAAAAAGTCTATTGATGCTATCACTAAGGCTATGAATGATAATCAGTTGATTTTCCTTACTGCGCAGAGAGATGCCTCTATCGGTGACCCTAGTATTGACGATTTATACAAAGTAGGTGTTGTTACTAAAATCATTCAGGTTTTAAAACAGCCGGATGATATTACACGAGTAGTTGTTGAGGGTCAATACAGGGCTAAAATTATGGCTGAAAACGAGTGTGAAGGACATTTAGAAGCTTTAATTTCGCCTATTACAGAGAAAAAGCATCCTAATACCGCTCGAGATCTGGCATTAGTAAGACTTTTAAAAGAAACTTTTGAGAGTTATATGGAATTAACTCCGAAACTGCCTACTGATATACTATTCAAAATTGGAATGACCACTAATGCTGGAGAGCTTGCAGACTACGTGGCATCTAATGTTGTTCTCGATTATTCTATAAAGCAGAGCATACTCGAAACAATTAATGTTTCAGATAGATTAGAATCTTTAGTTGATGTTTTACAGAATGAAATTTATATACTCGATATTGAACAAGAGATACTTGATAAATCAAAACAACGTATTGATCAATCTCAACGAGAGTATTACTTAAGAGAACAATTAAAGACAATTGAAGAAGAACTGGGTCAGGATGATTCTCCTGAATTCGAAGCATCTAAACTCAGAGAAAAGGTTTTAGAACTCAAGCTGTCTGAAGATAATGAAAAAGCACTTTTAAAAGAGTGTTCAAAACTTGAGAAAACTCCTTATGGTAGTAATGAAGCTTCCGTTATACGTACATATATTGATACTTGTTTAGAATTACCATGGAATGTATCTACTGATGAGAAAATCGAACTTTCTAAAGTAAGAAAATCTCTTGATAAAAAGCATTATGGTTTAAATAAGGTTAAAGAGAGAATCGTAGAACAGCTTGCTGTACGTAAGCTTACTGATAAGGCGAAAGGTCAGATAATATGTTTAGTCGGACCTCCGGGAGTAGGTAAAACATCTATCGCTCATAGTATAGCTGATGCTATCAATAGAAAAAGTGAAAGAATCGCTTTAGGTGGCGTTAAGGATGAAGCTGAAATCAGAGGTCATAGAAGAACATATATCGGTTCTATGCCTGGCAGAATCATCAACGCTATAAAGAAAAGTAAGGTTAATAACCCGCTTCTGATTTTAGACGAAGTTGATAAACTATCTAATGACTATAAAGGTGATCCTACGTCAGCATTGCTAGAGGTGCTTGATGCTGAACAGAATCACTCTTTCCAGGATCATTACATTGATATGCCGTTTGATTTATCAAATGTTATGTTCATCACTACCGCTAACGATTATGATGCTATTCCTGCGCCGTTGAGAGATAGAATGGAAGTAATTGAGATTGATTCATACACTCGTCAGGAAAAGTTTTATATCGCTAAAAAGCATCTTGTGAATAAACAACTTGAGTTAAATGGTCTTAGTAAAAAAACGTTTAAAAGAAATG
>JAFVVB010000067.1 GCA_017502425.1 Ruminococcus sp.
CGATCAGCAGATTCTCGTAACTGACCTATGGCATCAGTACTATCCGTTCTTAGTTGATTTTCAGGACAAGCTCCAGGAAGGCAGTTCGCTACTGTGGACGTGGAAATCCGGTGGCGGTACCAACTACTTAGCGCTGATGGCGTATTACTTAGCAAGTCCGCTTAATTTCCTGTCGGTGTTTGTACCTGCTGAATATTTACGTGAGTTTTTAGCTGTAATTACATGCGTTAAAATCGGACTCGCGGGATTTTTCTTCTCACAGTTTTTGCGTATTACATACAAGAGAAGAGATATCACAGTAGCAATATTCAGTATCATGTACGGTTTATGCTCATACATTATGGGTTACTACTGGAATGTTATCTGGATGGATACAGTTGCTTTATTACCACTTGTTGTTGCAGGAACTATCGCACTTTTGAAAGAGGGTAAATTCAGATTATACGTAATTTCCCTTGCTGTTGCTGTATTTGCGAACTACTATATCGGTTTATTCGTGTGCATATTTGTAATGCTCATAAGCATTGCTTACTGTATCGTAGATTATATTGACTTCAAGAACCTGATGCTGAGATTTGTTAAGATGGCTTCTTTCTCAGCGCTTGCGCTTGCGATGACCGCGATTATTACTATACCGACGGCTATCGCGCTTGGGTCTACTCACTCTACTGATAACACCTTCCCTGCTACATTTGCTCTCAACATTGCTGAAACCGACGATTTTGCTGGTGTGATGGAGGCTTTTGCTGAGGTGCTTTCCAACACCATCGCTTTCGTTGAACCTTCTACTAAAGAGGGATTGCCTAACGTGTACAGCGGTATGATAGCACTGGTACTGGGACTGCTGTTCTTTACATGTAAGGATATTAAAATCAGAGAAAAAATTGCGTCAGGCTTCCTTTTAGTATTCTTTATATTAAGCTTTATTATCAGACAGCTTGACTTTATCTGGCACGGTTTCCACTTCCCTAATATGATTCCGTACCGATTCGCATTTTTATTCTCGTTTGTGCTGATTACGATGGCGTACAGAGCCTTTATGTGTATAGAGAAAACAAAGCTTATACACATAATTTTCGTAATAGCTGCGATGAGCGTAATCATTGGTATTGGATATGATCACCACGATGAGAAGAAAATCGTAATGGGTACCATATTTATCACCGTTTTAATAATTGCATGGCTCATTATGTACTGCGTAAAGACTGTTCCGAAACAGACTTTAGCACTCGCACTGTTTATTATCTGTCTTGCTGAGGCTACATGCACAGCATATATCGGCGTAAAAACTGTAACCACTACTACATCCACTTCTTACCCGCTGGGTGGTGCTGATACTAAGAGAATCGTTAACTTTATTGACAGAGTTGAAAAAGATAACGAGGATTTATTCCACACAGAAGTTACTGATTACCACACCTTAAACGATAACGCTCTTATCGGTATCAACGGTATTTCTATATTCAGTTCTGTTTCTAACTGTGACGTATCTGCGTATATGGAGCGTTTCGGTATTTGTGGATGGGTTGGAAGTAACAGATATACATATCAGGAAAGCTCACCGTTTACTAACCTGTTCTTGAACATGAAGTATCTCATCGCTCCTGACGGTGTATTCCTTGATAAAACTCATCTGAAATTAAAACAGCAGTACGGTAGCGTAAAACTGCTTGAAAACCAGTTCTATATACCTCAGGGATTTATGGTAAACGAAGACCTTCTTGATTTCAAAATCTCTACTGCCAGCGCAAATCCGTTTGACAACCAGAACGAAATGTTCCGTAAGGCTACCGGACTCAACGGTAATATTTACGAGCAGATGGAGGTTGTATCACAGGGCCACACAGACTACACCATCTTCCCTGTTAATAAAAAATCCTACGGTAACTATTCATATGAGCTTTTAGATACTGAGCATGAGGCTCACGTTAAGCTCAACTACACTCCTGATCGTGACGGTACAGCGTATGCGTACTTTGACTGTGACGATGCAGAGAACGTAGATATCAAAATAAACGACAACACAGTAGTTACTAACTACGTTAAGCGTCCGTATATCATGCAGATGGGCGATGTTAAGAAGGGTGATAAACTCTCACTTTACGCTGATTTATCTGAAGTAACAACGGGTAATCTCACATCATACTGCATGATGTTCAACGAGGAGTTGTTCAGAGAAGGCTATGAGAAATTAGCTCAGAGCTCTATGAAATGTACTAAGTCAACCGATACTCTCATTGAGGGCAGTATCGACGTAAAAGAAGATGGTGTGTTCTTCACATCTATCTCTTACGACAAGGGTTGGAAAGCGTATGTTGACGGCGAAGAAGTTGAGATTACACCGCTGTGTGATGCTCAGGTAGCTTTTAAGCTGAGCAAAGGTCACCACGATATTAAACTCAAGTACTGTCCGAAAGGTTTCCCACTCGGTGTTACTCTGACAGTTTTATCTATCGCTGTACTCGTTGCTCTCTCACTTTTTATCAACAGAAAAGACTTATTCAAGAACTTTAAAAAAGAGAAAGTAACCGAAAAAGAGTCTGAATAAAAACAAAGGCGTACCAAACGGTACGCCTTTTATATTTACATAAGTGTATTAAATTAAAAAGTGAACTCTTCAGGAGATTCCTCATCAGTTTCGTCGCTTACAGGAGGGTTATAATCCTCTAGCTCTCTGATAGGTTCTTCCACTGCTTCTGTTTCTTTGGTATCTTCAACTTTAGCCTCAACGTCTGTTACACAGGCAACATCAGTTTCCACTTCGTCGAAAACTTCCTTTTCTTCGTAGAGTTCTCCGTCTTCATCGATAAGCACGTCGGTGTTTTCGTCAGGAGCAATGAAAACTCTGAAGTCGTCAACTTTGTCTTTGGCTTTGTAGGAAATGTCGGCTACGGTTTCTTTAGCTTTTAAAGAGATATCAGAAGCTTTATCTTTAGCCTTGGTTTTTATATCGTTGACTTTCTCTTTAGTTGAATCTTTTATTTTTCCAGCTGTATCAGAAACAGCCACTTTGAGCTTTTCGGCGTTTTCTCCCGATAAATTCACGTCGCTTGATTTGCTGAGCAGTTCAACGTATTTTCTGGAAGCTTTGCTGATTCTTTTCTTTGTTTTATCAACCACTACACAAAGTGCTTCTTGCTCTTTATCGGCATCTTCTCTCAGGTTTTCATAAAAATATCTACCAAGCTCAATGTATGCCTGATTCATCAATTCGGTATCACCTTTGATGACCTGCTTGATGCGGTTAGCGTTAGCACGCAAACGACTTTTTTCAACTAATGCCTGAGCTAAATCGGTAGCGGCATCAGCAGCCAGCTTAACGCCATTCTTCAAATCTTTTTTAATATCCATGAGATAGCCTCCTTATTGACTTACATACACCTATATTATCGCAGATAGTGAGAGTAAAATCAACAACTATTTTTTCTTGCAATATCCTTAATAGATGATATAATGAACTCATAATAAGGTGGAGGTGTGATTATGTCGAATGTTATTTCTAAAGAAGTTGCGTGTCCCAAGTGTAACGAGGTTACGAACGCGCATTTGTATATAAGCATTAATGCGACTAATGATCCCCAGTTTCGAGAAGATTTACTGAACGAAAGTTTACTTAAATGGAAATGTGAAAACTGTGGTTACGAGGGCAGATTCACATATCCTTTGCTGTATAACGATATGAAGCGTCGTTTTATGGTTTATCTCATTCCAGGCATTGACCGTTTCCAGTTAGAAGACAGATCACTCGAAGAGGATTACCGCAATTTAAAGGGTATCACTAAGAGAATCACACCTGACTTCAATGCATTTAAAGAGAAGATTTTCATATTTGAATCAGGTCTTGATGATATGGCGGTTGAGCTGACTAAACTTGCTATCAGCGAAACAGTAGCTAAGAAATACGGACTTGAAAAAGTCGAAGAAGGATACCTTTCTATGTATAATCGTGAAACCAACACGATGGGATTTACGTTTTTTGTAACAGATAATCACGAACCATATGTACAGACTGCACGCCTCGAGGTATATGCGCGTTCTGCTCAGATAGTCTCTGAGGTAGGTATGAATGATAAAAAGCTCTCAGGCTTTATTAAAATCGACCGCGAGTGGGCTGAAAACACACTTTTCCGATATAAGAGAAAAGGTAAGGGCAAAGAATCACACACTTAAGTGAGGGGTAAACTCAAATCAGGCGTTGGTTGGATTTTA
>JAFVVB010000068.1 GCA_017502425.1 Ruminococcus sp.
ATCAGAAGAAAAGTTTGTATCAATATCTTTGAGTTCTAAATCGATGGTGTTTCCCGCAGGAGTAACAGGTTCTATTTTTTCCATTTTGAATTCTTCGAATTCAGGTGTCTGAATTCTGTTTTCTGCCGGCTTTACAGGTTCGATGCTCTTGAAGTCGTATTCTTCATCATCATCTTCAATTTCCATTTTGTTTTCAGCAGGAGTAACAGGCTCGATTTTTTTAATACCTGAACTACTTGACGAGCTTGATGAGCTTGATGAGGTGTCTGTGCTTACTGAGTCAGCACCCTCGTCTTTTGAACATGCACCTAAAAATGATGCTACTAAAAGAAGACTTAAAATAACCGCGATTATTGATATGAATTTTTTCATGATTTTTCTCCCCTTAAAAACTTAATACATTAATTTTATCATAACGGTGCTTTGCTAACAATCCAAAATTAGATATGCGTTTTTGTGCATATGTGATATCTGTTTAGTTATTATTGTTAATAAGCTTATATTAAATTTGGTTATTGTTACTGAATAGCGATGAAAAAACGCGGTTTGTTATTTGTTTCTTGTTTGCTTTTTAGTTTTGCACAATATATAATTTATATAAGATGATGTTTCGTTAAGGATTCATTAGATTTTTTGGCTTTAATAGTATTGTGATTATAGTTCACTTAGCTTTACATTAGGGTAATATATGAACATCAAAAGGAGGCACTTTTATGAAAAGAACACTCTCTATGGTTTTATGCATTCTGATTATGCTCAGCTCGCTTTCTATGACGTCTGCGGTGGTATCGGCTAAAGAAAACAGTGTTGCTTAAACATCTGGTTTTGCAGTCCCCGTATCTACATACGAAGAGCTAAAAAATCTGCTCTACAATGCACCTAACGGCGAAGTTTTTGTTTTACAAAACGATATAGTAGTTGAGGATAATAAAAACGATAACACGATTGTATTGAGCAGTTTTACAAGATGCACGCTTGATTTAAACGGCTATGTTTTGAGCCGCATGACACGAGGCATAGATAACTGTCTTATGAAAGTTGATTCAGGTGCTGAGTTTACTGTTATTGATTCATCAGATGATAAAAGCGGTAAAATGATTTTCAGTAGCGGCAACTACGCGGGTACAAGTTCAGTCATCTTAGTAAATGGTGACGTGGCTATTAATGGCGGTAGCTATGAGATAAAAACTCCGTACGAGGTCGGTGGCGGTGTTGTATTTTTATCAGAAACTGGCAACCTTGATATTTACGACGGTGTGTTTGATTCTCACACAGCTTTTGGTGGAGATACCATAGAATTGCGTCACAACGCACCTGCCTATGCTGTGCCTCATTGTAATATTTACGGTGGCACATTCTACGGAAAAATATCTAACTTCGAAGTTTCTTCATTTGATGATTTCACAAAGTACGGATGCGTATATCCTAGTGTTTATGTTTATGATGGAGAGTTTTATATTGCAGAGCCTGACAATGAGTATGCAGGATTTGCATACTGTAACAATGGTTGGGGTCAGGTCATAGTTGGTGGTGGTACCCGTTACTATAATTGTTTGAATAGTAGGGATAATCGCTATTTAGATGGTGTCAACACTACTATAACTGCCATTGAATACGAAGGAAAAAAGGGTGCTTACTATGAAGTAAGTTCTCCTGTACTGATAGGTAGCGAAAAGCTATCATATGAAGGACGTCTCAACTATAAATTTGTGAAAGAAGAATTGTCCATTTATGGTAAGAACAGCACTGTTTATCAGCAGAATCAGGAAGCGATAGATTCTATCATGAATTATGTCGATACCATTGAGGTTTACGCTGAATCAGAACTTTCTCCGCTTTTATGGATTGAAAATACTGATGATGTAAGAACAGTATCGTGGTATATGAGTGATGAAGAACACTATAATGGTGAAAAGACCGTGTGGTCGGCGCTTGCTGATTATAAAGGAAGGGTTTTACCGTTCAGGTTCGATTTCAGACCTTTTGAGGATACCACTTTATATATCCGCGCTCGTATTACTATGAATGATGGCGAAGAGATTAATGACGTAATTGTTATCCACTACGAAGAGTTAAAGCTTAACCCTCCTGTTTCATCGGTAAATGTTAGAGGAATCGATAAACCTGTTGCGGGTGCTCATCCTGATTTTACATGTGATGAAACTGATGAGTACTATCAGAACGCAGTTTACTGGACAGATGTAACTGAATCAAAAACAACTACTCTAAAAGCCACTGATGTTTTTATAGAAGGTCATACATACGAACTTGAGGTGTGGCTCAGAGCAAGCGACGGATATAAATTCAAAACAGATTCAGATGACTGGATTGATATCACCGCCACGGTAAATGGCAAGAACGCAGAGGTTATTGGCGATGAAGTTGCCGTAATACTTACTGTGACATATACACTTGACAAAGAGGAAGAATTTATCTTAGGTGATGTAGACGGTGACTTTAAAGTATCTGTTATGGACGCTACACTTATTCAGATGTATATGGCTCAGACACATAACCTTACTGACGACCAGCTAAAGCGTGCCAATACCGATAAAGATAGCATAGTTTCTATCATGGATGCTACTCAGATTCAGCGTTTCGTCGCACAGCTTATTCCTGAATTCTGAAATATAAATACTAAATAAATAAAAACTCCCTAAGGACTTCGTTTTTTTACACGCTCTACCTTAGGGAGTTTGTTGTTATAGTAAACTAAAAATCTGACCCGCTTTAATCAAAGATAAAGCACTGAAGTTTTGCTTCAGTGCTTTTGTAGTTTCATCGCTCATTTCATCAATCAAAAAGTGTTGAATCATGATTGATGAAAATATATTTTTGTTTAAAAAGTTTTTATCTCAAAATTAAACTTAATTTATTCTAGTATTATTTTGACTTTATTAAATAACTCAAAATAAGTATTAAAAAAGCTCTTACGAATTTCCTGTAAAAATTCTGGAAGTGGGACAACCTGTGGTCGTAAAAACTCCCTGAGAGATGTTAAAAACACCTTCTCAGGGAGTACTTGTTTGTATGTTAGCTTAGTTATTGCATTTAGTCAAGGGGTTTATTGAAACCTAAATAATTATGTGTTACAATTTTTAGGAATTAAGTAAATAGGAGAGTTTTATGAACCAAGAATATGAAAAAATAATAAAGAACATAGGAATTAGTCTTTCTGCATTAGGAGAAAAAATGGTGCATATAGCAGAAGAGTATTCTCGATATTTTGAAGAAAATGTCGTACCAGCGTTACGAAGTCTATATGAAGATATTCCTAATTTGTCTGCAGAAGAGAAAGAGGAACTAAATAAATTTGCAGAAAACTTGCTAAACAATGGATGGTGCATGTCTCTCTTTTTACCAATTGTTGTGTATAAGGAAGATTTGAGTACTTTAGAGAAAGCAGATGCTTATGTTTTGAAATATTGTACAAATGAGAATATAGAAAAGATATATGACACTCTTTTAGAGAACGATATTGACGAAGAGAAAGTTTCTAACATAAAAACTTGTATTAACAACAAAGCGTATATGGCTTGTTCAGCACTCTTAATATCAATGATAGAGCACTGTGTTGTTTGTGACTGTAAAATTACAGATAATGCACTGTTAAAAGAGAAAGCAATTGAAAAGTTGAAAAATGTATATAATGAGGTGTCGTCAAACAAAATATCCATATATTTATATTTACATAATTATAGCTTGTACCTTAGTATAAAGGAAGTTTTTAAAGACATAAAGAATCTTGCGATTGTGGATGATTCAAAATTTGTGGTTCCTAGTAGGCATTGTTTGTTACATGGTTATAGTAAAAGAAAATATACAAAAAAAGATTGTTTGTTTTTGCTCCTCCTGTTATATGGTTTTGTCAAACAGAAACAAATATTGATTGATAGAATGTGAATTTAACTTATAGCAGATATAATCAAATGTAAAAAATTAATATAATGTTCATTGTGAAGTTGATATATTATTAATTCGAGGTTGATATTCTCTATATTTGGGTATAGAATGGAAGTGTAAATATGGCATTTATTTTTAGGAGGAGTTATTGTGAAAAAGCTTTTGTCATTACTACTTGCATTTGTTATGGTAGCAAGTGTGTTCTTTGCTGTACCATTTACAGCGAGTGCGAAGGAAATAGAAACTGCAAAAACATATTATACAAGTGGTGATTATACTTATACAATATTAACGGATGGTACTGCTAATATCACAGGTTATTCAGGTTATGCTTCTAAGATTACTATTCCATCTACTCTTGATGGTTATGCAGTGACGAGTATAGGCGATAGGGCTTTTAGTGAATATTATGATTTATCATCAATTACAATACCAGGCAGTGTTACAAGTATTGGAGTTAGTGCGTTTGAGTATTGTGAAAGCCTTACTTCAGTTACAATTTTAGAGGGTGTTTCAAGTATTGGTGCTTCCGCATTTGCTCGTTGTACAAGTCTAAAATCAATAATAATACCAAGCAGTATCATAAGTATAGACGATAGAGCGTTTTCTATGTGTAGAAGTTTGATATCTATGAAAGTTGATAGTAACAATCAATATTATGATAGCAGGGATAATTGTAACGCAATTATAGAGACCAAAACCAATACTTTGATTATGGGTTGTAAAAATACTGTGGTTCCAATTAGTGTGACTACTATAGGTGATTATGCATTTTATTGGTGTTCAAGTCTAACCACTATTACAATACCTAATGGCGTTACGTGTATAGGCGATTATGCGTTTTCTTTGTGTACAAGTCTAAAATCATTCATAATGCCAAGTAGTGTTACAAATATTGGTTCTTATATATTTGAGGGTTGTTATAATCTAACATCGGTTGCAATTCCAGAAAGCGTGACTAATATAAGTGATTATGCATTTGCCCGATGTACAGGACTAACATCTATTTCAATTCCTAAAAATGTAACTAGTTTAGGTGAATTTTCATTTTATGGTTGTAATAAACTTGAATCAATCACAGTCCCAGAAGGTGTGATAAGGATAGGTGATTATGCGTTTTTTTGTTGTGAAAGCCTAACATCAATCATAATCCCTAGTAGTGTAACAAGTATAGGTGATAGTACTTTTAGTGAATGTACAAGTCTTATTTCAATAACAATTCCAGAAACAGTGACAAGTATAGGTGCTTTTGCATTTAATTATTGTACGAGCCTTATTTCAATCAAAATACCCGAAGGTGTGACTAGTATAGGCAGCGGTGCGTTTTCAAGTTGTTATAACCTAACATCAATTACAATTCCAAGTAGTGTAACAAGTATAGAGGAATATATGTTTGCTGAATCCTCGAGCCTTACATCAATTACAATACCAGAGGACGTTACAAGTATTGGTGATTATGCGTTTGATTATTGTAGTTGTTTGACTGACATATACTATGGTGGTACACAAAGCCAGTGGAGTGATATGTATATAGGAGATTGCAACGAAGTTTTGTTATCTGCTACTATTCATTATAATTCGAACAAACCTTGCGGTATTCTTGGCGATGTTGATGGCGATGGCAAAGTAACAGTATTAGATGGTACGTATATTCAACTTTATTTGGTAGAAAAATTAGAACTTTCTCAGGAATCATTGGCAGTTTCAGATACTAACAGCGATGGGGTTATTAGTATTATGGATGCCACATTGATTCAAATGCTTTTAGCAGAACTGATTCCTGAATTCTGAAATATAAATACTAAATAAATAAAAACTCCCTAAGGACTTCGTTTTTTACACGCTCTACCTTAGGGAGTTTGTTGTTATTTTAAAATCAAAATCTGACCTACAGTAATCAAAGAATACAACAAAATACTTGCGTGAGAAAAAGCATAGTAATATAATAAAATTATCGATAAACTGCGGTTTCGATTAAATCGGTTTTGATACTCTAAGTTTAAGGAGGATTATATGAACGGTATAACTATTATGCTTATATCCCTTGCCGTGTTGTTCTTAGCTTATGTGCTTTATGGCAGATGGATTGCGAAGAAGTGGGGAATAGACCCAAGTAGAAAAACTCCTGCTTACGAGCAGAGAGATGGTGTTGACTACGAACCTGCTCCAAGGAGCGTTGTTTTCGGTCATCAGTTTGCATCTATTGCGGGTGCAGGTCCTATCAATGGCCCTATTCAGGCTGCTATTTTTGGTTGGGTGCCTGTGCTATTGTGGGTGCTTATCGGTGGTGTGTTCTTCGGTGCTGTACAGGACTTCGTTTCTATGTACGCTTCTGTCAGAAACAAGGGCAGAAGTATCGGATACATAATCGAAAAGTACATCGGTAAAACAGGAAAGAAAATGTTCCTGCTGTTTGTATGGCTGTTCTGTATTCTTGTTGTAGCAGCGTTTGCAGATATTGTTGCAGGCACATTTATGGGATACACAGTAACTGACGGAGTAAAAAGTGCGAATATTGTAGCAAACGGTGCTGTTGCAACTACTTCTATTATGTTCATCGTATTCGCTGTCTTGCTGGGACTTTTGCTTAGATACACAAAACTCCCAACTATAGTGAACACAGTTATCGCTATCGCATTGCTTGTTTTAGCTATTGTAATCGGTTTGCAGTTTCCTGTGTTTCTTCCGCTCAACGCTTGGCACGGCTTTGTTTTTGTCTATATCTTTATTGCTTCTGTTGTGCCTGTATGGCTTCTTTTACAGCCTAGAGATTACCTCAACAGCTACTTGCTTGTAGCTATGATTGTAGCGGCTGTTGTTGGTGTTTTTGTGGCAAATCCGCAGATTAACTTGCCTGCTTTCACTAGCTTTAATGTTGACGGAAATTATCTTTTCCCAATACTTTTCGTAACTATCGCTTGCGGTGCGGTTTCGGGATTCCATTCACTCGTATCATCAGGCACAGCATCAAAGCAGATTAAAAACGAAAAAGATATGTTGCCTGTATCTTTCGGCTCAATGCTTTTGGAAAGTATGCTCGCTGTCGTTGCACTTATTGCAGTTGCATCATTTACAACCGGTGAAGCATCAGCACAGGGACTTGAAACACCTGCTCAGATTTTCGCAGGTGCTGTGGCAGGATTCCTCACAAAGTTGGGACTTCCAAACGACGTAGTATTTACACTTATCACACTTTCTATTTCAGCCTTTGCACTTACATCACTTGACTCTGTTGCAAGAGTCGGAAGACTTTCATTCCAGGAGCTTTTCCTTGATGATTCTATAAGTGATGAGAATATGGGTGTAGTGAGAAAGGTGCTGACAAATAAATACTTCGCAACAGTTATCACACTTGCTCTTTCATTCGGTCTGACACTTGTTGGCTACAAGAATATATGGGCATTGTTCGGTGCGTCAAACCAGCTTTTGTCTGTGTTTGCTTTCCTCGCTTGTGCAGTGTTCCTCAAGAGAAAGAAGAAGGTTCGCTGGTTCTTATACGTTCCAATGGGCGTGATGATGGCAGTAACCTTCACTGCACTTTCTATGACAATATTCTCAAAAGCAAAAGCTTTGTTTACAGGTGCAAGTGCTGACATCTTCGGTGATGTTTTACAGCTCACTTTTGCAACTCTTATCATAATTCTTGGTGTCTGCGTTGTTATTGACGGCATCAAGAAACTCACTTCAAAAGTTGATGAATCAGACGAAACAGAAGAGCTAACCGAGAAAGTAAATTCATAATATATGACCTCTGCATATCCCAAAAGGATTGCAGAGGTTGTTTTTTATATATCTTGGTACTAATTTACCTTGTTTCACTCTACATGAGACCGATTTATTGTACTGCGAGTGTGTTATTATAACATTGTAAGATTTCAGTAGATGCTTTGTTGATTTTGCAGTTTTGCAATGATATACTGATTTTAGACATAGCTTATGTTCAACGAAACGAGGGGTAGAGATGAATTTAGAAAACCTTAATAAACTTATAGATCGCTACGAGGATAATCTGGAATTGATTTATAACGAAGAACATGATGAGTTGTTCAAGATGAGAGCAGTTCAGTATTTTAGAAATGTCTGGTATGCTCCTGAAAATGAAAAACTAAGTTTTGCCAAAAGGTTTAATCTGGCTAAAAAGGGGAGTTATATCCTCATTGATAACAGTCGTAATTCTCCATCAAACGGTGTAGTAAAGCTCGCTGAAGTTGCAGAAAAAGAAGTTGAGTCACTTTTCTTTGATGTTTTACTAGCTGATGATGGTGGGGATATTAAAGTTCGTCAGAAAAATATGGATGCATTTATCTCAGGTATGGAAGAACTGCGTGTCAAACATTTCCCTCGCTACTGGAAGTATAAGCAGAGCAGACATTCTGCATCTTGCTATCTTAGTTTTTTCGCACCTGATGATAATTTTATATATCACTATACAAAGGTAGAAAACTTTGCGAAAAACATCGAGTATGGTATTGATATCGGGTCAGGCGGTTCGTTTAAACTTGATGCTTACTATAAAATGTGTGAGGCAGTTATTGAAGTTTTAAAGCAACATGAATCTCTGCTGAACAAACAAAAGAAGCTTCTCGAAGATGATGAATACTACAAAGATGAAGCACTTCATTTGCTCGCATTTAATCTTATCTGGTGTGCCACTTCATACAACTTCTTTGATGGAATGGTTCATAAGTCAAAGAAGGAAAGTGTTAAGGAATATACACTTGCTCAACTGCGTGAAAAAGAACGACTTGAGCTTGAAGCTAAGAGGAATGCATTGCTTGATGAAATATCTGAGCTTGAGAGTGAAATGGAGCAGTATGAAGAGATCGATTTGATAGGTGTACAGGTTACCGACAAGTTAACCGGTGCTGTGGGGGTAATAGTAGCTCAAGAAGTCAACTCTATTGAAGTAGAATATGAAGATACTATAAAGGCGTATATCGTAAACAAACAGTTTGTTTCCCGACCACGATTTGAAGATGATGAGGAGATTGTCGAAGCGTTTACGGAGTATGCTGTAATCCAGAAAAGAATAGACACTCTAAAACGTGAGCTGTGTATGTTAAAGTAAACGTTATAGAAGAGATATATTGATTCTGATTTAAGGAGAATCTGCTATGAATAAACAGGAAATACTAGGATCTCTTAATAGTTTGATTGAGAAAATCTCAAAAGTCAGCGAGTGCGATGATAAATCTGCACAGGAGTATGAGATTCGTTCGTGGCTTATGGCTGCGACAATTAAAATCTGGGCGCAGAATAAATTGCTTGCAGCTGAGTATCAGCAGATTCTCTCTGCGTTTTTAGATGAGGAGTATTCTAATGCTCAGATACTGACGGCACTTGAATGTGCGGATGATGAAGAGTGTGAGGTTGATGTTCCAGATTTCTTTAAGAATGTTGTGCTATATGATCAACTACACATTTCTTGTCATAGCCGTGAATTAGCTGATGATATAGGTTGGTTTCTTGCGGAAATGGCATTATACAATGGCGATTTTACAATGGAAGAGGCTAAGGCTTTGCGTGTTATTAGTGAATTGCTCCTAGGCTATTGTGATAGTGGAAATATACGAGAAGGCAAGGAGCGTGAGCATCACCCTGATATGATAACACCGCTCAAAACAGATGGATACTATCGCTCTACTGTTGAAAAAACTAAATCTGCTAAAAAAGAAGCGAGTGAGTTTGACACGGATAAAATCGACCAGATGTCAAAACCTGAAAGTGAATCTCCTGCTATTACACTTAATATTAGTCTGAGTGCTGAAGACGTTGAGGATAAAGCTCAGAATACTGAGGCAACTCAGGAAGAAAACACTTCTACTGCAGGAGTAAAAGTGACGGATTTGAAAGCTGTAAATGAAGAAAAAGATGAAACTCTTGACGATGTTTTGGCAGAGCTTAATTCACTTGTCGGACTTAGTAAGGTCAAGAACGACGTACAGAGCTTGCTTAATTTTATCAAGGTGAGCAGAATCCGTACACAGCGTGGTATGAAGGTTCCAACCATTTCATATCATTTAGTGTTTACAGGCAATCCGGGTACAGGTAAAACAACTGTTGCACGATTGATAGCAAAGCTGTATTACTTTATGGGCATTTTACCGAAAGGTCACCTCGTTGAAACAGACAGAAGCGGTTTGGTTGCGGGTTATCTTGGTCAGACAGCGATCAAAACTCAGGAAGTTATCCAGAGTGCTCTTGGTGGCGTGCTGTTTATTGATGAGGCTTATTCACTCGCTAATGACAAAGAAGACAGCTACGGTAAAGAAGCTATCGAAACGATATTGAAAGCTATGGAAGACCATCGTGATGAACTAATCGTAATCGTTGCAGGATACGATGAACTTATGCATAAGTTTATTGATTCTAACCCTGGTCTTCGTTCAAGGTTCAATAAATTCTTCCATTTCCCTGATTATGACGGCAAAGATTTGCTATCAATTCTCGAAGGCTTTTGTGACAAGAATGGTTACGAGTTAGCAGAAGATGTAAAGACGTATCTTAAAGACATATTTGATAAGATGTATCTCAGTCGTACTGAGCATTTCGGAAATGCAAGAACTATCCGTAATCTCTTTGAACACGCGATAAATAATCAGGCTAACCGACTTGTTTTAAACGATGATATATCAGATAAAGAGCTTATGGAACTTAGTGTTGAAGATTTCACATCCGCCGTGGAGGTGATGATCGGTGAATAAACATTCATTCACAAAATGGCTTCAAAGTGAGATAAATGCTTCAAAGCGTATCTTACTGTCACTTTATGAGAAATACGATCAGCTTAAGTACATCGAACACCAAAAACTAGTAAATCTATATTACGAGCATTTATGTCAGCTTGAGAATAAGGTTATAATCGAAGAAGTTGAGCTTGAGTTAATAAAGAAAAAGCAAGAACTAATACAGATGAAGCTTAACCGCAGAGAGAAAATCGATGAAACTGAGATTGATGCAATCATCGAAAGAGAACGACAGATACTGCTGGGTAAAACCACACCGATTGAACCCGCACAGGGCGGTGGCTTCTTCTGTGAAATCACCGAGGAAGAGGAAAGTGAGCTTCAAAAGCTCTATCACGAGATAATCGAAAACTTTCATCCCAAGCTTCATCCTGAGATGACACAGGCACAGCGTGAGCTTTATGATAAGGCTCAGCAAGCTTACAATATGAAAGACTACAATGCACTAAAAGTTATCTACGACCTTCTTTGCAGTACGCAAGATAGTGGTCTTGAGTTTGAGATAACATTTGATATTCAAAAAGGCGTGGATTTCGAAGAAGAAAGTGTATGTAAAACCGACTACACTCTCGCAGAGAAAATCTTCAATTGTTTTAAGAAAACTGTTGACGTTGCGGTGTTACTCGAAGAGCGTTCCAGATACGTCAGATTGTGCGAGGACAAAACAGAGGAGATAAATGAAGTGTGTTCACAGTTTCCGTTTACAATCGCTGATATACTCAAAGATCCGATGAAACGTGATGTATATAAAAGCGAGCTTAATGATAGATTACATAATGCAGTTTTTGAGCGTGACAGATACGAAAAAGAAGTACGCTCTATGTTAGAAAGTGTGGCTACTCATGAATAAATTGATGCAGGAAGCACCTCAGCGAGAGAGGTTACTTAATCGCGATCATCTGAAACCTAAACAGCGACAAATACTGGTGCTTAAAACAGGAATTGCTGGTTTGCAGTTTAATATAGAAAGCGATGAAGAGGAAGCTGCTCTTAATGCAGTAACACCAGGTACTGAGCTAAAGCTTTATCGTGAGCCTGATAATCATTATGATGAATGGGCGATTGCTGTTTATCTGACAGAAGATGATAAAATCGGGTATATCACACGATTCAAAAACGAGGCAATAGCTCGCCTTATGGATGTCGGTAAAAAGTTTATAGCTATTGTTGATGACCCTGTTGTTGACGAGGAAGCAAAGCGAATTGTTGAAGAAGATAGAAAGAGAAATCAACAAGCTCCGACTGAGAATATGGCTATGCCTGTTTCTATCTACCTTGTTGAAGAAGGTTAATTAGATAGCTCTTATTGATAGGACTAACACTATAAAATAAATATTTTACCTATAAAGAGTGCGTGAGGGACAAGCCCTGTGACCGCACAGCAACCTGCATTTGTAAGGTGCTAAAGCTTGACCGATAGGATAATCTCACGGACCTGTCGGAAACGATGGGTTCGTTTCTTTTTGCACTCTTTTAGAATAATTTTTAAAGGAGTAATTTTCATGAAATCAATCAAAGAATTAGTAATGAA
>JAFVVB010000069.1 GCA_017502425.1 Ruminococcus sp.
ACGATATCACGCCTCGTTGTGATCTGCTTCTCCTCGGAAAAACTCCTACTCGTCTAACCACCCGTCGCACACTCTGTGTGCTATGGGTAGTCCCGACTCGTATATCGTTTTCTCGAGGGCTGCGCACCTCGGCGCTTAAATATCACGCCTCGTTCACCTCCGCTATTTCTCAAAAGTCCACAGTCTCGCATTGATTTTCTGCGTTGACATTCGTCAACTTCAAAAATACAGACTCGACCTCGACTTATTGAGGGCTACGGTGCTCGGCGCTTAATTATAACATTGCGGCGCCGATGATACCTGCGTCGTTTCCTAAAGTAGCGGTGCAGATGACAGTCTGCTTGTCGTTATGCTTAGTGATTCTTTCAGCTTCAACGATAGCACGTACAGGGTTGAGCAAATTATCGCCCTGACGGCTGACACCGCCACCGATACATAAAACGTCAGGCTGGAAGATATTAATAACGTTAACAATACCACATGCGAGATAACTGATGTATTCATCAACTACTGCTTTACCGGCAGGGTCACCTGCCATCATAGCATCAAACGGAGTTTTGCCGTTTACGTTGTTGATATCATCATCGCATAGGTTGAGCATATATGAGAACTCAGGTTTTTCATTTCTGATAGCTTCTTTAGTGAGATTGATAAGAGCAGTAGCAGATGCGTATGCTTCCCAGCAGCCTTTTCTGCCACAACCGCATTCTTTACCGTCTTTGACGATAACCATATGTCCAAGCTCAGCGCCTGCATAGTTAGAGCCTGAGTAGATTTTGCCGTCTACGATGATACCACCGCCGACACCAGTGCCTAAAGTGATAGCAACAGCGTTTCTGCAGCCTTTAGCTGAACCGGCTAAAAACTCGCCAAGTGCTGCGGCGTTAGCGTCGTTTTCGATTTTTATGTATTTACCTGTTCTGTCATTCATCATCTTTCTGATGTCCCAGTTTTTAAAGAGCAGGTTAGGGCAAGTTTCAACTATACCTGTTTCAGGGTTAACCGCACCCGGTACACCGATACCGATATAGTCTATATCGTCCATTTTGAGTTTAGCTTTCTTTACTGCTTCCTTAACGATAGCAGCCATAGAATCGCACACATCGGATTCAGGACGTGGGATAGCGGTTTTACACTCAGCACGTGCTACGATTTCATATTTAGAATTCACTACACCTGCTACGATGTTGGTACCGCCTAAATCAATACCTACGCTATATTTCATATAAATACACCTCTTTATATTCAAGTAAAATTAGTATAACATAAACAAAGTGCAGAATAAAGAGGTTTTGCAAATTTATTTGGTTATTTATGGCGACACAAAAAAGACTCCGACGATAATCGGAGCCTTTCACTTTATATATTATAGGATTTTATATTACTTATTACTTGCAAAATGATTTTATGCGGATGCTCTGACCATAAATTCACTTGAATAAGTCAGCCATTCGCCTGTTTTTGTTACCATAGTTATTTGTGTTTTCGGCAAAAGCTCGTGTACCGTATCAACAAAGCCTATCGGTCTGTCATCCGGCATACCTGTGACGATTACCTTTGCGTTGATTTTTTTAGCGAAGTCGACTGCAGTCTGAGGAGCGTTGTTATTAAAAGCGATGGTCATATCTGCGTACAGATTCTTAGCAGTCTGGTACAAATACTCAATCTCGTCTGATATAAACGCTGCATTACTCACAGGTGTATGTACACACAGTACGTGCAGGTCATATGATAGTTCAACGGCTTTTTCAAAACCTGCTGTAATCAGTCGGTCACAGTCATACTGACCGGTCACACATACCAGCACAGACGGCTTCTTGCTAAGTGTCATTTTATCACCTCCCTGAATTTACTGTATTCATAATACCATGAGAATATGAAGAAATATGTAAAATCAGGTTAACAATGTATGAATAGTATATGAAATTGTGCTTATATAATAATATATAAATAGTCCAAATTTCTTTTATGTAATCGAGAAGGGATTTTAAAGTGCTATAATTTTTCTATACTATTATATAGAGGCGAATTACTATGAATAACTTATGTAAAAAATGTGGAAACGTACTTGATGAGCAGACGGGTAGATGCAGTAAATGCGAAAAAGACGAAAAAACTTTCAAAATAGCCGTAGTAGCGTGTATTGCTTCTTTCCTCATAGCCTTAGTCGCACTTTCATTTGCGATATATTACCTTAATAGTGATGGCTCATCGGCTGCGATTTTAAAAAGTCATCACAAGAATGTTGAAATAGAAGCGCAGGACGAAAACGATGACGACAGCAGTCATAACATCGTAAAGAAAAAGAAGTCGAGTCAGTATGTGAGCAGTTCGTCAAAAAAGTCTTCTAAATCTTCGTCAAAAAAATCATCGTCTAAAAAACCGAGCTCTTCATCAAAAAAGACTTCATCGAAAAAATCCACTGCCCAGACAGGCGGTAGCAAACCTAAGACAGCAGAAGAATACTATGATGAAATCATAAGGGCATACATAGCACAGTATCCGTGGGATTCAGGTATTATAAATATACGTGGAGAGAATGTGCCTGCTGAATTTTTCAGCGAATACAGCCTTGATGAGATAGGTTATGCATATGTGAATATAGACGGAAATTATGTTGATGAACTTCTGATAGGTCCGGTAAACAATGATGGTGAAGTTTTTGCTATGTATACTTATAATCTGGATCAACCTATTACTTTATTAACCAGTTCGTATCGTAACAGACATTACCTGCTTGATGAGGGCGGTGTAATTAATGAAGGTTCAGGTTCTGCAGTGGTATCGATCTGGGACTATTATTATATGGCACCTGATATGTGTGGTCTGATGTTTAACGAACGCATAACTCTGGATGGATTTTATGCCGAAGATGAAGGTTATGTTGACAGTGCGAATGGTGATATGTCTAAGATGTGGTTCCGTTCTGAAACACAGGATTACAGCGGTTATGAAAGTATCAGCGAAGAAGAAGCAAGAGAAAAAATAGATGAGTGGGAGAGTAAGAGGGTTAACATCAACTATACTCCGCTGTCTGAATATTGAGAAAAAGCCCCTGAAAGCTGGAGTTTTCAGGGGTTTTGTGCGTTTTGAAAGGAGAAATTTTCAAAAATAGCAAAAGAGTATAAACGAGAAAACAAGAGAAAAACGGAGCATTTTAAAGCAAGAGGTATTGTAAATTAAAATTTTTAGAAAAAAGTATTGACTTTAATTTTAGTTAGTGTTATTATCTGTTAGCACAAAAGAAATTTGTAATTTGGAGGAAATCGCTATGTCAACTTATATGGCTAAAAAGAGCGAGGTTGAGCGCAAGTGGTACATCATCGATGCTGCCGGCAAACCACTCGGTAAAGTAGCTGCTCAGGCTGCTGTACTTTTAAGAGGTAAGCACAAGGTAACATTCACACCACACGTTGATTGCGGCGACCACGTTATCATTATCAACTGTAAAGATGCTGTTCTTACAGGTAAGAAATTAGAGCAGAAAAAATGGTACCGTCATACAGGTTATGTCGGCCACCTCAAAGAAACTGTATACTCAACACTCATGGCTACTCGTCCTGAGAAGGCTATGGAGCTTGCAGTTAAGGGTATGATCCCATCTAACACCATCGGCAGAGCAGCTATGCTCAGATTAAGACTTTTCGCAGGTTCAGAGCACGTTCACGAGGCTCAGAAGCCTGATATGTTCGAAATGTAAGAAGGGAGGCAGTTTAAATGTACGATAAGGCACCATATTTTTACGGTACAGGCAGAAGAAAATCTTCTGTTGCTAGAGTAAGACTCTATCAGGGTACTGGTAAGATCACAATCAACGACAGAGACATCGACGATTATTTCGGTCTCGAAACATTAAAACTCATCGTTAGACAGCCTCTCGCTTTAACAGAAACAGGCGAGAAGTTCGACGTTGTATGTAGAGTAGCTGGTGGCGGTGTTACAGGTCAGGCTGGCGCTATCCGTCACGGTATTTCAAGAGCACTTCTTCAGTACGATTCAGACGCTTTAAGAGCTACCCTCAAGAAGGCTGGCTTCTTAACTCGTGACCCACGTATGAAAGAGCGTAAGAAATACGGTCTCAAAGCAGCTAGAAGAGCTCCACAGTTTAGTAAGAGATAATTTCATATTGTCTATCATTATCCCGAAGGCTTATGCTTTCGGGATTTTTGTTTGTATAATGAAAACCACGCGATAGTCGCGTGGTTGAAAAAATGTTAACCGATAAAAAGAAATACAAATGATACAAGGGA
>JAFVVB010000070.1 GCA_017502425.1 Ruminococcus sp.
GTCCATAATGCTGATTATTCCATCACCACCGGTATCGCCGATTATTCTATCACATACTTTGAATTTTATGACTTTCTCTTCGCGTATCTGCTTAGCATCGACTGAATATGCAAACAGAGTATACTCTCCCGCCTGCGAAGGTGTGAACGTTAATCGGGTCGTAGATGTCGCATCTGATTCGTTGTAAGAAGTACTATACACTGCACGATTGAGTACTTCTACACCTTTACTGTTCTTTATTGAAAAATAAGTAAGAGGAAACTCCGCTTGTGAAAAGCTCTCAAAAGCCGTTACACTCTCAAAGATTAGCGGTTTTGAAACAAGACCATTTTCTTTATTTGGTGTGATAGTGTCAAGCTTGAATGTATAATTTTTAAATTCAAACTCTTTTGTCATAGTTGCCGTTTCGTTAGCACGATCTATCACTTTTACTGTGATTCTATGTCTACCTTCACTTTTGAAGTAACACGTCTGATTGTTAAGTGTATGATAATAATCATAAACGGTTTTAACACCTGTATCGAGATTTTCTACTGTATATACATATCCATACGGGCCGTATCCACCGCTTACATCGATATCAAAGTGTAACACCTTTGATAAATCGTAGGCATTAATATCATTTGTTACATTAAAATCATTAATTACCACTTTTTCACGCTGGTTTTTCGTATAGTAGTTGTTTACTCCTTTACTTGCTGTATAGTATTCACCATTGTTATCATCAACGTTTCCGTTTTTATCGCTGAAATAAAGCGTTACATCCTCAGATACATCCTCAAACACATGTATGTACTGATATCCTTTCTCTGCGTCGCTCTCTTTCATAGCAACCTCTTTGAAATCACCGTCTGAGACTTTGTAGTGCAGAATAGGGTTATCATATCCAATATAGCATATTGATGTAGTACCTGTTTTTATCGGTGCTCTATATTCAGAACCGTCTAATGACACCGGAAATTCGTTATTGATTTTATACTCTTCTCCTGTATATTCGTTAACAATAGTAACATCTTTAACTATTAGCGGTTTGTCATCTTTTTTGTTATCTGAAGCGATTATACTAAAATCATAGGAGTCAAAATTATCCCCATTCAGCTCAGGCACCATATTTTTTAGTCTATACAAAAACGTTGCTGTGCTCGCATTTTCTGTACCATCAAAACCGACCGCTACTGAATCTTCTTTATGACGAACACCCTCTAAAAAACTGCCGCTATATGTTTTGGTGCCATTTGTTGCAGTAAAATCGAACGCAAACTGAGTGCGGTCAGCCGTGTTTACAGTAAATTTAACGTAGATTTCCGGTTGCACCTCTGTGTTTACTTCAAAATAGCGAAAACCAATAAGACAAGGATTTCTACCTTCCGGATTGTTACCACCTTCTACAACAGAAACCTTATTCATAGCATCATATGCAACCCATATAAAACCATTGTTGGCATAAGTTTCGCCGTGTGAATTAACAACCTTGAACGCACCCATTTCGCCTGCATCAACCTTATCGTTATCATTGATATCACACCAAAGGTCGTCGTTATAACCAACAACAGTCATCGAGTGAAGTCCTTTTCTGCCATCAACGTATCTTACGTACGCTTCGCCCTCAAACTTATCGTTTTCAGGAAGATCAGGGTTTGCTTTTAATTTAGCATTAACATGACTTGTGAAATAAGTGTCGACGTTGAGTAGTTTTCCGTTTGCCAATTTATTCTTTATCGGAATCAGGTCGGTGTCATCGGCTGAAGTTATTTGAGTATTTTCGTAACCAAGTGCACCGTAATCACTATCATTGGATCCCCATTCTGATATACGATTGTTCATAGCTTCACGCCAGATTTCAGTATCAAAACACCAGTTGTAGCAATCGATTCCGTTATATGGAACACTACTAAAGCTTGGACAACCCGTATCTATCATAAAATTCATAGTGGTATAATCTCTGGAACCATTCTTTCTTACATTAGTAAAATTATAAACCCACTGTGAGGAAAACGTATTATCTCTAGTGGTTTTAATACCACGGGCTTTATTGTATTCGTAAGTAAATTGATAATGGATCATTGCAGCTGAAACACATCCACCCATCTGACGCTGACCTGCAAATCCTACAACACCCTGTTTAAATATATATGGGAAGTACACAGAATCGCTGTTGTCAACTGATGATGGAAGTGTTGACGAAGAAAGTGGTGCAATATCTTTTTTGCTGTATCCGATGTTGTTTTCTGATTCTGATGAGTATGAAACTTCATCAACATCTTCGACAAGGCATCCGTTACAACAATATTCATCATCAATTGGTTCGATTGACTCTGCAGGTTTCACAGTATCTTCGAATTGCGAGTTTTCGGTATTCAATGCACTTGCAATTATCGCAGCATCTGAAACCAGAAGGATAATAACAACGAGTATCGCTGAAAATAATCGTTTTATCTTCAACATAATAATCCCTCCAAAAATATTTAATAGTAGAGATAAAGCATATACACTTATCTTAATATAATCATAACATCAGAAAACTGCCTTTGTCTATTCGCTTAGTTCACATAAATATAGCACTATAATTAGCAATAATATATATCGCTATTTTGCACAAATAATGTGTAGTTTTTTTGAATCTGATAGCAAAAGTTTAACAAAAGACATATTTAACACCATCCTATACTCTCGCTTTGTTGAACATTAACAATAGAGCACTATACTTTATGTCAAAAGTCACAAACGAAGTAAATAATTGCTGTTAAACATCACTTCATTAGATTTAACATCTATTTTGAGAGAAAGGTAATTACTCACCTAAAAGTAATTTCTTGAATTCGTCACGGGACATATATGTGCATTCGATATAATCATCCGTCACGCCTGTTTCTTTAAGTTCTTCTACATACTCTTCATCCATTTTGCTAAAATCATATCCGATAAATGCGTTGTCGTATTCAAACGCTACTTTATACCATATATCGTGCTTTGAATTTTTCTGGTCTTCTAAAAAGACAGAATACACTTCCTTTTCAGATACAATATATAGTATATCGTCATGATGCGTCTGAGAGTAATGTATAGCATCAGTTAGTTTCAAAAATCTATCCTCGTCTTCTACTGAATTTATGGTAGTAATAACCTTTTGGGTATCATAATCCGAAACAATAATATCAACACCTTTTTCTTTGCATGATGTACACAACAGAAGAATAAAAAGTGATGCTATTAACACTCTCACAAAACTTAATTCCACTTTTGTTTTTGAATTACTATTCATATAATACCTCCTACAATAATTTACTGAAAAACATATAATTCCTTTCACTAATAAAACGTTACATAACAATAAAGAGTTTCACAAAAACTGATTATTTAAAAATTATAGTACAATTCCTCATGTTAATTAAAAAACTAACTAAAAACAGCTTGAATATATATACACTGATTGATATAATTTAAACTATATTCCTTAATACATCGGAGGACAAAATATGAAACCACGCTTTATTAAATTATGTTCAATAACTCTCATACTAACGATTATAGTTACATCGTTTTGTACTTTAAATATAAGCGCCACAGAAATCGATGGTTCTTTTGAACATAAACCATATATGCAATCTTTATTCGCTAAAACAGAAGATATAAATGGCGTACATTTTTACGGTGCCACAGGTGATACTCCTGTTGATAAAGCCTCTATGCCTGACGATATAGAAGTTATCGATTCGCTCGATGAATATATCAAATATATAAACGATAATCAAACAAGCAAAAAAGACATAGCTACTCTCAGCGCATCAAATCTTCCTGATAGCGTTGATAATAGCCAAAGTAAGTTTTTTCCTGCTATCGGAAATCAGGGTACGCTCGGCTCGTGCACATCATGGGCACAGGTTTACTATCAGTTCACCTATACAATGAACAAAGAAATGAACGTGGCTACAACACCGGATAACACTTTTTCTCCACAATGGGCGTATAATCTGGTAGCAGGCACTGGCGATATGATAGGTCCTTACTACAACACATATGCCTTTATGAAAAAACAAGGCAACGTATTTTTAAATCAGGTACCATATGACTTTAATATTACTTCATTCAGTCCAACTGAAGATATATGGAAAACTTCTATAAAATACAGAATCAAAGATTACCAGAATTTCAATAATATCGGACTTGAGGACTCTAGGATAACAACTGCTAATGACGAAGATCTGACACTCATAAAAACAGCTTTGAATAATGGCGATGTGCTCGCTTATTCTACATGCATTTACAGTTGGCAAACTACAAGTATTAAGACAAAATCTGAAATAAGCGAAAACAATAAATTCAAGGGGCAATATGCAGTAACATCACAGATTGGCGAAAACGGACCTCACCGTATGACTCTGGTAGGATATAACGACAACATATGGATTGATGTAAACAATAACAACGCTGTTGATAACGGCGAAATGGGTGCTTTTAAAATTGCAAACTCGTGGGGTAGCAACTACGGAAATAACGGCTTTATGTGGATAGCATATGATGCTCTGAATAAAGAATCGTGTGTTGATGGTACTACAAACGACGATTCACGACGCGCTATTTTTGAAAACATTTCCAGAATCGAAGTATATCCGTATAACACAGGAACTGACCTATATCTTAGATACACTTTAAACACTTGTGATAGAACCCAGTGTAGAGTTTATCTTGATGCTGAAAAAGATGGCACTATCTACTCGACTCCTGCGTATTCAAACGAATACGGCGGTTCAAAGCTGGCATATGACGGCTCAACAAATGCGACTGATGCTACTATGGTACTGCTCTTAAGTAACGCAGTAGAAGGTATCACCGCAGATAATCTTAACGAATACACATGGCGTGTGCGATTTGAAGATACTTCAGAAGATGGTAATATATATACAATTAAAAACGCTGAAATAATAAGCGAAAAAGACAACAAAGTATACAGACCAAAAGATGTGTATCCTATCACCCTCGACGGCAATAGTAAAGAAGTAATGTTGGCAGAAGATAATCTCAATCACGCTGTCATTTATTACAGAGGATACGATGACCCAATGCTCAGCTATAAAGTCGGAAACGGAAATTTCACAACAGATGTTGAACTAATCCACAATGCCGAAAGACGTGGTTACACGCATAAATACGTTATTGATCTGGGTAGTAGTGACAGCGCAACTGTGTATTTTTCTGATAGTAAAGGAAACACCGACAATAACTCAGGAAAGTATTTTAAAGCAACTGATGGTCTCAACTACTTTGTCACAGAAAACGTCGGTACACCCGTTTCTTTATCGATAGAAAATAATATTAATAATCTTGCTGACGTTGACCAGTACGGAACATTTGAA
>JAFVVB010000071.1 GCA_017502425.1 Ruminococcus sp.
CTCGCTGATTCTGCGAGAATTCCGTATTCAGATTCTGATATTATCACATTCACACCTGTTGATGATGATACAGTAACACTTTCATGGAATGATGATATCGGTATGAGTAAGGTGTGGGTATCATATATTAATGCAGAAGGTAAAGAAGTAGTAATGAAGAGCACTACTACTAATACCGCGACATTAAATCTTTCAAATTATAAAAACTATACCTATAAACTCAATGCACTCGATTCATCGGGCAACGTGGGATATATCACTCGTTTTGGTGGCGAAAAATACCACGAATAAATTAAATAGCTCTACTATTAATAAAAGCGACGCATTTTTGCGTCGCTTTTTTATTTTTTAAGGGCACATCGACTTTATGGTATAAAATAGAACAAATATCTTTTTCAAAGCTTTTATAAACTAAGTATTTTTGCTCTAAAAGGTGACAAAATAATAGCAGCGTTTCCTATATATTAAAATAAACGGTTTGTCCGTAGAATTTTAAAAAGAAGGAGACATTAAAATGCAAAAAACAAAAAGGATAATATCCGTGTGCCTTGTGCTGTGTATGGTGTGTCTGATGTGTGTCGGTTGTTCAAGCGACGATTCAAACGCCTCTGGTGCAAGTGTTGCAAAGGTGTATTATCTGAATTTCAAACCCGAACAGGCACAGGACTGGGAGAAGTTAGCGTCTGTGTATACCGATGAAACGGGAGTAGAGGTTACGGTGGTGACTGCGGCGTCCGATACGTATGAATCAACGCTGAAGTCAGAAATAGCAAAAACCGACGCTCCGACGCTGTTTCAGGTCAATGGTCCCGTCGGACTTCAAACGTGGAAGGACTACTGCTATGACCTGAGTAAAACCTCGCTGTACACAAAGCTGAAAAGTGACGATTTTGCGCTCAAAGGCGAAAATGATGAGGTGCTCGCTATCGCGTATGTAATTGAGACATACGGTATTATCTATAATAAAAAACTGCTCGAAGATTATATCAACACCGAGGGTGCTGTGATAAAATCCGCAAACGAGATTAACAATTTCGATACTTTGAAAGCAGTAGCCGAGGATATCCAGAGCAAAAAAGAAGAACTTGGTATTGAAGGTGCGTTTACTTCAGCAGGCATGGACTCAAGCTCTGACTGGAGATTTAAAACACACCTTGCTAATCTTCCTGTATACTACGAATACTTAGACGAAAAAGTAGAGAAGAGTGAAGCTATAAAAGGTACTTATCTTGAGAATTATAAGAACATCTGGGATTTGTATATAAATAATTCAACCGTCGAGCCTTCAATGCTTTCATCAAAAACAGGCGACGATGCTTCGTCGGAATTTGCGCTGGGAGAAGCGGTGTTCTATCAGAATGGTACCTGGGCATATAACGACATAACAGGCTACGAGGTAGCTGACGAGGATATCGGAATTCTTCCTATTTACATCGGTGTCGAAAACGAAGAACAGCAGGGACTGTGTACAGGTAGTGAAAACTACTGGTGCATAAATAAAAACGCATCGAAAGAGGATATCGAAGCTACTATAAAATTCCTTGATTGGGTTATAACTTCAGAAGAAGGCAAAAAAGCTCTTTCTCAGGATATGGGCTTTGTGACTCCGTTTTCTACCTTTACTGACGAATATGTAGCAGATAATCCGCTTTTAAAAGCAGCTAACGAGTATATAGCTCAGGGCAAAAAGCCAGTTGCGTGGACATTCACTACCATGCCTAGTGAGCAGTGGAAAGATGGTGTCGGCTCGGCACTTTTGGAATATGCTCAGGGTACTAAAGAATGGAGCGCAGTAGAAGACGCGTTCATCGGAGGTTGGGCTACCGAGTATAAAGCCGCAAATTCAGAATAAATTCAAAGGAGATATAAAATGAACCGTAGTGTCAGAAAATACTTTTCGATTTTTTTATTGCCGACCTTTCTGGCGTTTATATTAGGGTTTGTGATTCCGTTTATTACGGGACTATACCTGTCGTTTTGTAAGTTCACGACAGTAAGAGACGCAAAATTCATTGGATTAAGCAACTATATCAAAATGTTTTCTGACAATACTTTTTTACATTCATTATGGTACACTTCGCTTTTTACGGTGTTTGCAGTAGTCACAATAAACGTCATTGCTTTTTCAATCGCTCTACTGCTGACCAGAAATATCAAAGGCACTAATATTTTCAGAACAGTGTTTTTTATGCCTAACTTAATCGGTGGTATAGTGCTCGGATATATATGGCAGCTGATATTCAACGGTATTTTACTGTATTTTGATAAAACTCTGACTTTTTCTGCATCGTATGGATTTTTCGGCTTACTGATACTGCTTAACTGGCAACAGATAGGCTATATGATGATTATATACATTGCAGGCATCAGTAATATCCCACCAGACGTCATAGAAGCGGCGAAAATCGACGGAGCTACGAATTTCCAGATACTTAAGAAAGTCACTATTCCTATGGTTATGCCGTCCGTAACCATCAGCGTATTTTTGACTCTCACTAATTCGTTCAAGCTCTTTGACCAGAACTTAGCGCTGACAGCAGGAGAGCCGTCGGGAAAATCCGAGATGCTCGCATTAAATATATATAATACATTTTACGGCAGAGCGGGATTTGAAGGAGTAGGTCAGGCAAAAGCGGTCATATTCTTTATTATTGTAGCTTTAGTTGCATTACTTCAGCTTTATTTTACGAGAAGAAAAGAGGTGCAGGCATAATGAGTGAGAAACGCCATAAGGGACGATTCCTGACTATATTTTTTTCTGTTATTTGTGTGCTTTATGTTTTGCCCATAGTAGTTATATTAATCAATTCGTTCAAGAAAAAGGCGTATATCAGCAAAGACCCGTTTTCTATACCTTCCGAAAAAACCTTCATAGGGTTTGAAAACTATGTAAATGGTATAGAGAAAACCCAGTTTTTAAGCTCGCTTTTCTGGTCGGTGTTTATCACGGTGGGTTCGGTAGTACTCATTATACTGTGTACCTCAATGTGTGCGTGGTATATAGTACGCTCTGACTCAAAATTTTGTAGAGTGCTATACTATGTGTTTGTGTTTTCGATGATTGTGCCGTTTCAGATGGTGATGTTCACTCTATCTAAAACCGCCGATACGCTGTCGCTGTCCACTCCGTGGGGAATAATTTTAGTTTACCTCGGATTTGGTGCGGGGCTTGCGGTGTTTATGTTCTCGGGCTTTGTGAAATCGGTGCCCGTAGAAATAGAAGAAGCCGCTATGATAGACGGATGTTCACCGATAAAAACCTACTTCAGCATAGTTTTTCCTATTTTAAAACCCACCTGTATTTCAGTAGCAATACTCGAAACGATGTGGATATTCAACGACTACCTGCTACCGTATCTGGTGCTCGATATAAGAAAGTATAAAACCGTTCCGATAGCTATCCAGTATCTGAAAGGAGGTTACGGCTCGATAGATATGGGAGCGATGATGGCGATGCTGGTGCTGTCGATTATCCCTATAATAATATTTTATCTAAGCCTGCAGAAATACATCATAAAAGGAGTAGCGGCAGGCGCTGTAAAAGGCTAGTTTTTAATATAGTAAAGTTAATAGTAAAAGACAGCGGTTATGTATCGCTGTCTTTTTTACTGTAATCATATAAAAAAAGCTGATAACACAGGGAGATTTAAGTCGCAACTGTTGACAAAACCGCTTTGATGTGCTAGAATGCATTACAGTTGAATATGTTAGTAAAAGAGAGTGGGTCTTGACGGACCTGCTCTTTTGTATTGTTTGAGGTGATTTTATGGCTAAAAACAAAAAAAGTGGCACAGCTTCTGCTGTGTGGGAACTTGCTCAGCCGATAGTCGAAGGCTTCGGACTGAAATTATGGGACGTCAGATATGTAAAAGAAGGCGCCCAGTGGTTTTTGAGGGTTTTCATCGATAAGGAAGACGGTTTAGTTGATATTACTGACTGCGAGAATGTTTCTCGTGCTATCGATAAACCGCTCGATGAGCTTGACCCTATTACTGACAATTATATTTTAGAAGTCAGCTCTCCGGGTATTGAGCGTGAGTTGATACTCGACAGCCACTTTGAGCAGTATATAGGTGCCGATATCATGGTGAAGATGATTCGTCCTATCGAGGGTATTGGTAAAGAGTTTAAAGGAGTGCTCAAAGACTATAATAACGGTGAGGTTACTATCACCGACCACAGCGGGGAAAATGAAATCGTTATAGCTAAGAAAGACACTGCTTTCATTAAGCTTGATGATTTTGATATATAAGGGTTTAATTACACATCATATACAGAAAGGAAGATTATCAAAAAATGGCTAGCAACAAAGAACTATTTTTAGCATTACAGCTTCTGGAAAAAGAAAAGGGCATTCCGGTTGAGTACATGATATCCCAGATTAAGAGGGCTATCGTTTCAGCGTGTAAGAATCTCTACGGCGGAAACGAGAACGTGGACATCAAAATGGACCCTGAGAAGAACGCTTTCGGCGTTAAGCTCATCAAAACCGTAGTAGAAGAGGTTGAAGATGAGAACTTTGAGATTGCACTCGAAGACGCTAAACTCATCTCTAAGCGTGCCGCAGTAGGTAAAGAGCTCGGTATTCCGCTCGAGCCTAAGAAATTCGGCCGTATCGCTGTGCAGACAGCTCGTTCAGTTATCCGTCAGGGTATCCGTGACGGCGAAAAAGGTCAGATGCTCGTTGAGTTCCAGTCCAAGCAGCAGGAAATCGCTACTGCTACTGTTGAGCGTGTTGACCCTGTTACAGGAAACGCTACTATCCGCTTCGGTAAAGCAGAGGCTGTTTTACCAAAGAGCGAGCAGATTGGCGACGAGGTTTTAAGAGAAGGCGACTCAGTTAAAATTTACGTCGCAGGTGTCAAAGAAGGAGACCGTGGTCCACGTGCTATCATCTCCCGTACACACCCTGAATTTGTTAAGAGATTATTTGAAAAAGAAGTTCCTGAGATTTTTGACGGAATCGTTGAGATTAAGTCCGTATCCAGAGAAGCAGGCTCACGTACTAAGATGGCTGTGTATTCCGAGGATGCTGAGGTTGATGCAGTAGGTGCATGTATCGGTACTAAAGGTGCCAGAGTCGGCGCTATCGTTGACGAGCTCGGTGGAGAGAAAATCGATATCGTGCTTTATAACGATGATCCTGTACAGTACGTTTCTGCTGCTCTTTCACCAGCTTCAGTAGTAGGTGTTGAGATTTTAGATATGGAAGCTAAAAGCTGTAAAGCTACTGTTCCTGATTCTCAGCTCTCACTCGCTATCGGTAATAAAGGTCAGAACGTACGCCTTGCTGCTAAACTCACCGGTTGGAAAATAGACATCCGTCCGGAGTCAGGTTTCTGGGGCGAAGATACACAGGACGAATCAGAAGAGTAATTTTCAGTATAAAAGAAAGGAGAAAGCTATGTCACCAAAGAAAGTGCCGATGAGAAAATGCACCGGTTGCGGTCAGATGAAGGATAAGCGCGAACTCGTTCGTGTCGTTCGCTCAAAAGAGGGCGAAATCTCTCTTGACTTAGTCGGCAAAAAGCCGGGCAGAGGTGCGTATATATGTAAAGACGTTGAGTGTTTACAGCTAAGCAGAAAAGCTAAGCGTATTGAAAGAGCGCTTGATTGTGTCATTTCTCCTGAACTATACGATGAGATGGAAAGGGAAATAGAAAATGAATGACAAGCTTATGTCGATGCTGGGGCTGTGCAGACGTGCAGGAAAGCTCACTTTGGGAAACGATGCTGTTATTGATTCTATCAACCTGAGAAAATCAAAGCTCGTACTACTTGCTGATGACTGTTCCGAAAACACAGCTAAAGCAGTGCTGAGAAAAGCACACCAGAGTAACGTCCATGCTTACGTTATTGCGTACACTAAGGACGATATATCATACGCTGTCGGAAAGTTTACGGCAGTACTCAGCATTAACGATAACGGCTTTGCTAAATCCGTAGAAAAACTGATTTGTTCACTAAAGGAGGACTAACTCATGGCTATGATGATTAAATATAAAGTCAAAGAAGTTGCAACCGACTTAGACGTTGCTGCTAAAGACGTCATCGCTGTACTCGAAAAGTACTGTGGTGTGTCTAAGAAAACCATGACAGCTTTGGACGAGAACGAACTCGATGTTATTTTCGATTATTACACTCAGAAAAACGCTGTTGAGAATTTAAATGCGTACTTCGCTGTAAGAGATAAGGCTATCGAAAAAGCTGAGCAGGAAGTACAGCAGAGAAAAGAAGAAGAAAAACGTAAACGCGAAGAGGCTAAAGATAAATTAAGACCTGAAAGCGCTAAAAAAGCTAATAAGCCACAGCCTAAAAAAGCAGAAAAACCTGCTGAAAAGGTTGAGAAACCTGAGAAGGTCGTTGACCTTAATTCAGAGATTAAATCCCGTCGTGGTCAGGGCAGAGTTATCGATACTTCTGCTGTTGAAATCAACGTTGACAGATACAACGAGAAATATGACCGCATGGCATTTGAAAAGGTTAAAAACGAGAACCAGATGTCTTCTAAAAAGCAGAAGATTAACCAGCGTTCACAGCGTAACCGCCGTCAGGGCAAGCGTGAAACTGAGGCAGAGCGATTAAAGCGTATTGCTGAAGAGCGTAAGGCTAAGCAGATGACTATTGAGATTCCTGAGGAAATCGTGGTATCAGAGCTGGCATTAAGACTCAAGGCAACTGTCGCAGAAGTAGTTAAGAAAGCTTTCCTCATGGGTACTATGGTTACTCAGAACGATACTATCGATTTTGATACAGCTTCACTTATTGCTATGGAATTCCACGCTAAGGTTGAGAAAGAAGTGGTTGTTACTATCGAGGAGCGTATTATCGATGACAGTGAGGACGACGATGAGAATCTCTCAGAGCGTGCACCGGTAGTTGTTGTTATGGGTCACGTTGACCACGGTAAAACATCACTGCTCGACTGCATTCGTAACGCTCACGTAACTGATACCGAAGCAGGTGGTATCACCCAGCACATCGGTGCGTACAGAGTAAACATTAACGACAGAGATATCACTTTCCTTGATACTCCTGGCCACGAGGCGTTTACTACTATGCGTGCACGTGGTGCTCAGGCTACTGATATCGCTATCTTAGTAGTTGCTGCTGATGACGGTATTATGCCTCAGACAGTAGAAGCTATCAACCACGCTAAAGCAGCAGGTGTATCTATCATCGTTGCTATCAATAAAATGGATAAAGTCGGCGCTAATCCGGAGCAGATTAAACAGCAGCTCACTGAGTACGAGCTCATTCCTGAGGAATGGGGCGGTGATACACCTATCGTGCCTGTATCTGCTAAGACTCAGATGGGTATCGATGACCTTTTAGAAATGGTACTGCTCGTAGCCGATATGAAAGAGCTCAAAGCTAACCCTGACAGAGCTGGTAAAGGTATTGTTATCGAAGCAAGACTTGATAAAGGTAGAGGCCCTATCGCTACTATCCTCGTTCAGAACGGTACTCTCCGCCAGGGTGACACCGTAGTCGCAGGTACTACCGTAGGTCACGTAAGAGCCATGCTCAACGATAAAGGTAAGAAAGTTAAAGAGGCAGGTCCATCAGTTCCTGTTGAAATCACAGGTCTTTCAGATGTTCCTACCGGCGGTGATATTTTCAACGTTGTATCAGATGAGCGTCTTGCAAGAGAGCTGGTTGAGCAGAGAAAGACTGCACTAAAAGAAGAGCAGTTCAACGCTATGACTAAGGTTACTCTCGATAACCTCTTCGACCAGATGAAGCAGGGCGAAGTGAAAGAGCTTAAAATCATCGTTAAGGCTGACGTACAGGGTTCAGTAGAAGCTGTAAGACAGTCACTCGAGAAACTCTCTAACGACGAAGTAAGAGTTCATATTATCCACGGTGCAGTTGGTGCTGTTAACGAGAGCGACGTTACACTTGCAAGTGCATCTAACGCTATCATCGTAGGATTTAACGTACGTCCTGATGCTACTGCTCAACTTACAGCAGAGCGTGAAGGCGTAGATATGCGTATGTATCGTATCATTTACGATTGCATCGAGGAAATCGAGTCTGCTATGAAGGGTATGCTCGCTCCTAAAACAAGAGAAGTTATCCTCGGTACAGCAGAAGTCAGAAACATCATTCGTATCAAATCAGTCGGTAATATCGCAGGTTCATATATCAAGAGCGGTAAAATCCAGCGTGGTGCTGGCGTACGTGTTGTACGTGATGGTATCATCATTGCTGACGACACTATCGGTTCATTACAGCGTTTTAAAGACTCAGTAAAAGAAGTTGCTGAGGGTTATGAATGCGGTATCGGCTTAGAGAAATATTCAGATATTAAAGAAGGCGATATCTTCGAGGTGTTCACTATCGAAGAGTATCGTGAGGACTAAAAGTTATGGCTAATCATAGAATTGGACGTACAACAGAAGACATCAAGCGCGAGCTCACGGCTATTTTTCGTGAGCTCAAAGACCCACGCGTTACATCAAGCTTCATATCCATAGTGCGTGTAGAGGTAACTAACGATTTATCGTACTGTACCGTATACGTTAGCGCACTCGAAGGACTCGAAAAGGCTAAAAATGCGTGCAGAGGACTTGATAGTGCTTCTGGATACATCAGACGTGAACTTGGATTAAGATTGAAGCTGCGACACGTTCCATCACTTATTTTCACTGCTACTGATTCTATCGAGTACAGTGCTGAAATATCGAGGATTTTGAATTCTCTTGATATCAAGGAGATTGAAGATGAAGACGATAACATTAGCTAAGACAGCTTCGCTGCTTTTATCAAATGATAATTTTCATATTTTGACCCATCGATATCCTGACGGCGACACCTTAGGAGGTGCATACGCACTTTGCTATGCGCTCCGCGCACTTGGTAAAAAAGCTAACGTAAAAGTCAACGGCAAAGTAGCTGATAAATTCAGCGACTTTACCGCTATTTACGAGGATCAGGACTTTTTGTGCGAATATGTAGTGAGTGTTGACGTAGCAGCTATGTCGCTTTTAGGTGATTTGCACGATGAGTACTGTGATAAAATTGATTTATGTATTGATCACCACGGTACTAACAGCGTTGAGGCAAAGTGCGGTATAGTTGATGCTTCGAGTGCTGCTGCGTGTGAGATTATCTTTGAGCTTATAAAAGAGCTTAATGTGGAGTTTACCCGTGAGATTACTAACGCGATTTACACAGGAGTTTCTACTGACACAGGATGCTTTTGCTATTCCAACACTACCGCTAAAACCCATCGTATTGCGTCACAGCTGATGGATATAGGATGCGATTGGCAAAAGCTCAACCAAAAGCATTTTGAAACAAAAAGCCGTGCTAAGCTAAAACTCGAGCGTATGCTTTACGATACTATGGAGTTTTACTGCGATGGTAAATGTGCTATTATCTACACCACCTTAGCTATGCAGAAAGAACTCGGTACAAGCGACGATGAGATTGAGGGTATTGCATCTATTCCTCGTCAGGTAGAGGGTGTCAAACTCGGTATTACTATGCGTGAAAAAGAAGACGGCACGTTCAAGATATCCGTTCGCACTAACTGTGGCATTGATGCGTCAGCGTTTTGTGCACGATTTGGTGGCGGTGGTCACGTGGCAGCGTCAGGATGTTCTATCGAAGGTGATCTTGATACAGTGAAAGATATGCTTGTAAAAGCGGCTATGGAAACACTATGAATGGTGTGATTGTCATTAATAAACCGAAAGAGTTTACATCTTTCGACGTAGTAGCGGTTGTCAGAAAAGCGCTCCACACTAAAAAGGTGGGCCACTGCGGTACGCTTGACCCTAATGCTACCGGAGTTCTGCCGATTTTAGTCGGTAATGCGACTAAAGCTCAGGACATCATTCCTAATCACGATAAAACCTACATAGCTTCGTTTAAGTTTGGACTTGTTTCCGATACACTTGATATTTGGGGCGAAGTAACAGAGCGCAAAAAAAGCGAAGTTACCGAAACTAAGCTTAGAGAAGCAATGAAAGATTTTGTCGGTGATATAATGCAGACACCTCCGATGTATTCGGCGGTGCAAAAAGACGGTGTAAGACTTTACGAACTAGCCAGAAAAGGCATCGAAGTAGAGCGTACAGCCCGAAAAATTACTATCTATTCGCTAAAACTCACCGATTTTGATGAGAAAACCCAGAGCGGAACATTTTTAGTTTCGTGTTCAAAGGGCACGTATATTCGTCAGCTAATTTCCGATATTGCTTCATCACTATCACAGCCTGCGGTTATGACCGATTTAGTTCGTACGTCAGCGTGCGGCTTCGATATTAATAACGCTTTAGAGCTTGATGATTTCAAATCACTAGCCCAGAATGGAGAAATAGAAAGCAGACTCATGTCTGTGTCAAATCTCTTTTCCGATTATAAAGAGCTTACGGTATCGCAAAAGCAGTCAATCCGTTTTTATAACGGCAACCCACTCGATATCGAGCGCACAGCACTTCGGGATACTGAGCACGAAAACGGTGAGATTTTCAGAGTGAAGGATGTAGACAATGCGTTTTTAGGACTTGGCATAGTCGATAAAGATAAAGGCGTTTTAAAAGTTTATAAACATTTTTCTAAATAAAAGGACTCCCAAACACGGGAGTCCTTTTTTATGTTTCAATATAAAGTTTATCAAGCTCCCATTTGAGGGGATTGTTTTCGATGTAGGCGTAGTGCTTAATGTAATCACGCTCGTTGCGGATAATGTGGTCGATGAATAATTTTTGCCATATGCTGTGACCAATTTGCTTTGATACATATCCCTTCATCTGTTGTATGACCCGCGATATCGTAGGGGCGACCAGTGGTCGTCCGTCAATGTCGCCTTCTATGCTTAGTAAAAGGTGTATGTGATTAGGCATTACAACATAATTGTCAATTTTAATATTAGGATAGTGCATTGGTATTTTGAGTATTGCATCATCAACAATTTTTCCGTATGCAGATAACCTTGTATCATTTGGACGACCACTGGTCGCCCCTACATTGTTCCACAATAACGGCTTCTTATCCTTAACGCAAACTGTAATAAAATACACGCCTGATGATGAATAATCGTATTCTTTTAGGCGGATTTGTTTTCTTTCCTTGTGCTCCATATTATTGACTGTTATTTAACTTCCTCGACTTCGTTTGAGGTGAGAAATTTTACGCTGCGCTCAACGGAGTCTTTGCTGTTTTTCCAGTCACCGCCTGCGTTACGATAGTCAAACATAGTAGTGAAATGAGTGACATCGTCATAAAGAGTAGAAAGGTAGTTTTTACATAAAGCGTTAGTAATTTCGCAGAAAGCCTTCATATCTTTAGATTTGACACCACCCTTTGAGTTAGCTGCGCGGTGGAGCAACTCGTAGTGGTTAAGGCAGATATATTCCTGATTTTTCAGTAAATCTCTGAAGTTTTCATCGGTAGAAAACTGGACGAAAAATGTCTGTAAAAAGTGGTTGATATCGTGGTCGATTCTATCACACACGTAACAGCTGTGTCTAGCGTTTTTAATAGCTTCTAACTGGGACTTGCTCGGTTTTGAAGAGTCTGATTTAGGTAGCATATGGTCTTTAATATATAAAAGACGTGTTTGCATAAGCAAAGCGTTTGAAAGTTTCGGACCACTTGCCATCATCATCTCATAGTGACGGTGACAAAACCCCTTCTCGTTAGTGATAACTCTGATATTAGGTGCCATCATCGCAGCACCCGTAATATACTCAACGTACTGCTTTTCAACCATATCACGCATTCTGCATATAGGACAGCCGTCACGCTCTGAAAAAATATCATTAATAGGAATGGTACAAATAGTTTCCTTCATTTTAACAACTCCGTATTCCTAAATATTGCTATGCTCTTAGTATAGCATAATATATTTCATTATGGTATACTTAATTCATAATTTGTGAAAAGGGTTTTAGTATGAGTAAATTAGTGTTTGAAAACGTATCTGAGTTTGACCTTCGCCAGACACTTGACTGTGGTCAGTGTTTCCGTTTTACCGAAAATGAAGACGGAACATTTTGCGGTGTGGTCAGAGGGGTTTTTGCCACTGTTTCTTATGAAAATGAGGTGCTCACTATCGAAAGTGATATGGCGCTTGATGAGAAAATGTGGCGTGATTATTTTGATTTAGACCTTGACTATTCAAAAATTAAGAATGATTTATCAAAAATGCACCCAGTATTAAAGGAAGCGTCGTCATACGCAGGGGGTATACGCATTCTGAATCAGGAGCCGTTTGAAGCGCTCATTACTTTCATCATATCCCAGAATAATAATATCGGACGTATCAAAGGGATTGTACAGCGTTTGTGTGAGAATTTCGGAGAAAAAATCGACGAAACTCACTACGCTTTTCCTACTGCTTGTAAGCTTTCTTCCTTAAGCTGTGATGATTTAGCTGTAATCAGGGCGGGTTTTCGTCACCGTTACATAATAGACGCGGCACAGAAAGTTCATAGCGGTGAAATAGACCTACAAAAGCTACGTACCAGTGAGTACTATGATGCTCAGAAAGAGCTGATGAAAATAACGGGAGTTGGAGTGAAAGTTGCGGATTGTGCTTTGCTTTACGGATTGCACCGACTGGAGTCGTTTCCGCTTGATGTGTGGATGAAACGAGCGCTTTCAGTACTTTTTAAAGGCTATAAAGGCGACGAGTTCGGACTATATGGTGGTATAGCCCAGCAGTATATTTTCCACTACTCACGAATGCATAAAGAACTTTTTGATTAGTAAAGACTACCTAGGTGTAAATAAGCGTTTTAGATACGCATAAATTCACCTTTACTGCAAAAACTATCAGTGAGGTGAAATATATGAACGATGAAAAAATGCTTAATATGATTTCCAAAAATGCCGAGATGGGCGTAGTAGGAATTGATGCTGTGAAAGATTACGCTACTTCCGATAAGTTTAAAAATGAGCTTGACGTTCAGCGCAGAGAGTATAATAAAATATATAAAAGCGCTCATAATATGCTCAAAGAAAACGGATGTGATGTTTCTCACCCAAGCCCAATGGCTAAAATCTCGACCGAAATGATGAGCAGAATGAAGACGATGACTGACCCTACCGATTCAAAAATCGCCGAGATGATGCTTCAGGGAAGTGCTATGGGTGTCGCTAAAGTTATTAGAAACAAAAACGAGTACGGTGGAGATAACGAAGAGATACGTGATTTAGCTGATAAGCTGAGAAAAACCGAAGAGCTGAATATTGAAAATATGAAACGTTATCTGTAAACCCGACAGCAATCCTGTCGGGTTGCTTTTGTATATGTAAATAAAGTCGTCAAAAAGTGGTTGAAAATACGCTTTTGCTGTGATATATTTGTAGGGTAATATTTTTTGGGAGTGCATCAGGTGTACGATAATAATAAAAACAAGGAATCAAAAGTTAAAAAGAGAAAAGCGATTTTGTGGTCACTTTTATGGGCGAATGTCGCTATGGCAGTAGTTTTGTTTATGACTTTTTTATTTCAGCGGTATCTGTATAGCCAGATGTTAAAGCGTATGTTCGTTGATGTACAGATTAATCCGTTTATCGTAGCGGCGGGATATTTAGTCGGAATGCTCATACTGTGGGGTATTATCTACAAGTACGAAACTAAGGAAGACGATATCTTTGATGACCCGAACCAGAATCACAATATTTACTGATACATAAAAAGCTCAGACGATTTGTTTCGTCTGAGCTTTCTTTATGATTATCTGATTTTTCTTGACTCGATATAGTAGCGTTTATCGTGAGCGTGACCCATCGAGAAAGTTTTTCTAGGTAAAGAGCCGTCGGATTTAACCGCAGGGAATAAATCGTCTTTGCCCATACCCTCAAAAATAAAGCCTAAGGTGTTATCCTCTTTACATAAATCGTATACTACGTCTTCGCCGTGGATGTAGTCGATTTTTACCTGAGGATTCTCTTTTAAATACTCGTCAATGAATACCTGTAATGTGCCTACTGGAAGTTCAGCGGTGGCTTTTACTGTGATGTGTTCGCTACCGTTTTTGGTAACGCACTCAAAATCCTGAGTGTTATCACCGTTTGAAACAGCGTGAGCTTCTAAGAATTTATTCATAAAATCGTCAGCATCAATATTGAACATTACTCGATAGATAGGCTCGAATTCGATTGATTTATCGTGGATGTTAACGATTTCAACTAAAGCGTAGCGGTTGAGCTTAGTAGGATTTTGTCTGTAACATTCCTTAGCGGTAGCTAAAGAATGGTTGCCGTCACCTACTGCAAATAACATATCGTTGCTGCTACCTGAGAGTAAGCTCTCAAGAGCATTCTGAACATCGTTTTGGGTGTTTTCGTCGATGAAGTAACCTTCGATATGACCGCCACCCTGCATTAAATCAAAGTTATACGCTGTATCGAATTCACTCTTTTTATTCTCGAGTGGCTCGATAACCTTTTTATCCTTATCATCGATTAAAAGCATAACGTGAGGCATCTCTAAAAGAGCATCTTTACGGATAGCTACTCGTGGTGGAATACGCTCGAGAACTGTCTGCTCAGTAGCACGGATAAGAGCGTTGGTGCCTTTGTTGTAGTCATAGTCTTCTAGGTCAATCACACCTACGATACCAAGACGTTTAGTGCCGTTTGACTCACGCTCAACGTAAATCATAGCATTATCATAAGTAGCAAATACATCTTCCTCGATATACTTTTTCATATTAGCGTTGATAGAGTTGATGTATGGTGTGTTGTCATCAGATAAATAAATCTCAGGTAAAATGATGTTTAAAGCAGATGGATAGTCACCTACTATTGCTTTAACATCGTCCCAGTACTTTTGCTCAGATATATACTGGTCACACGCAACAACCGACCATTTTTCAAAATCTTTTTTAGGTAGCATCATAGATGCAGGTTTAAAATGATAATTCATAATACGCCTCCTGAATTTGCTACACATAAGAATATCACAAAGACCGAGATTAAGCAACATTTTTATATAGCCTATTGATAAAATAAGTGTTTTAGTATACAATTTACTACGGTGATTATATGAAAAAACTCATAATGACGGATCTTGATTGCACTTTACTTCCGATGGATCAGGATCAG
>JAFVVB010000009.1 GCA_017502425.1 Ruminococcus sp.
GGAGCTTGGAATAATGGCAGGTGCAAATGTCGTCATGCCGAATCTGTCACCTCAGAGTGTAAGAGATAAATATGACGTCAGAATGCTTATTTCCGCATCACGTGATATTATCGAGGAGGCATCTGATGGTGAGCTTGAACCATCGATGCTCATTGACTCTGCGGAGCAGAGGATATTTGATATCAGACGCGGTAAAAACATTCAGGGACTTCAGCGTCTTGATGAGGTACTGGTTCAGACTTTCGACCGTCTTGATATGCTTAATAAAGCAGATGATTCCATAAAACCTGTGTCAACCGGTATTGGAGATCTCGATAGAGTCATAACAGGTCTCAATCGTTCAGACCTTATTTTGCTTGCGGCTCGTCCTGGTATGGGTAAGACAAGCTTTGCTCTTAATATAGCTAAAAATGTAGCATGTGTTTCAAAGAAAACGGTTGCGTTTTTCTCGCTTGAAATGACTAAGGAACAGCTAGCATCACGACTTTTGTCTTCTGAGGCTTTGGTTGGAGGTACTAAACTTCGTACCGGAAAACTAACTGATGAAGAATGGCAACGTCTGATTGCAGGTGGAGATGTGCTTAATAAAGCGGACATCTATCTCGATGATACTCCGGGTATCACTGTTCCTGAAATGAAGGCGAAACTCAGAAGACTTAAAAATGTCGATTTGGTTGTTATCGACTATTTACAGTTGATGTCATCGGGTGGTAAGAGAACTGATAATCGTGTTCAGGAAATTTCTGAAATAACACGAAATCTGAAAATTCTGGCTAAAGAAATCAACGTTCCTGTTATTTGTTTATCACAGCTTTCCCGTGCGAGCGAGCAGCGTACTGACCATAAACCTCAGCTCTCTGACCTTAGAGACTCAGGTTCTATCGAGCAGGATGCGGATATTGTACTGTTTTTATATCGTGAAGGCTATTATGATAAAGATAAGGGCGAAAATGTTGCTACTGCTGTTGATCAGAACAGTGGTGAGTGTTTAGTAGCCAAGAACAGACACGGCGAAACATCTTCCGTTAAACTTCACTGGCAGGGTGAGTTTATGCGCTTTACTAGCGTGGAGGCACATCGTGAAGCATAAAATGCTTAAAGCTATGGCGGATTTTTCTATGCTCGGTGCTTTTGATAAAGTTATTGTGGCATTATCCGGTGGAGCTGATTCGATTGCTTTGTTGCACGCGCTTAATTCTATTAAAGAAAAATACAACCTGACATTATATGCGTGTCATCTCAACCATATGATAAGAGGCGATGAAGCCGACGCAGATGAGAATTTTGTCAGAGAAGTGTGCAATAATATGAATGTCGAGCTTTATTGTAAACGCGTGGATGTACCTGAGATTAGCAAAAATACTAAACTCAGTCTTGAACTATGTGGCAGAAACGCAAGGTATGAGTATTTTTTTGAGCTTAGCGAAAAGCTTAACGCGAAAATCGCTACTGCTCATACTGCGTCGGATAATCTTGAAACGGTTCTATTTAATATCACACGAGGCACTTCACTTAAGGGGCTTTCAGGTATCAGGCCAACTCGTGATAATATAATAAGACCGCTTATTTACGTAAGCAGAGAAGAGGTTGAGAGCTACTGTGCTGAGAATTCTCTGTCTTTCGTTACCGATAGCACTAATCTTACTGATGATTACACACGAAATAATATACGTCATAATGTAGTTTCAAAGCTAAAAGAAATAAACCCTGATATCAATAATACTGTTTCACGTATGTGTAGCGGTATAACTGATATCAAGGCTTATATAGATAAAATTTCTTTAAAAGAAATAAATGAATGTAAAACAGAGTATGGGTATTCTTCGGAAAAACTTTTACAGCTTGATAGAGCAATTCTTGTTAATTCGCTGTTTATGATTTCAAAAAAGTCGGGTGCCGAAGTTTCTTTTTGTCACGTTGATATGATTCTTGACGCGATGAAAAGTAATGGGTGTGTTGATCTTCCCGGCAATAAACGTGCGGTGTGTAAACAGGGAATACTCAGGATAGTTGATTTGAGTGAGAAGATAACCGATACTGAAATTAGATTCAAAGACTCTGGCTTTGTTAAGTTTATTTCTAAAGAAGAAATTAAAAATATTAATAAAAAGTTATTAAAAGATTGTATCGATTGTGATATAATCACAGAAAACACTATGATTCGTACGAAAAGAGAAGGAGACACCTTCACGTTTTTTGAACGAGGAGTTACTAAATCTCTGAAAAAGCTTTTAAATGAGCTGAAAATCCCTGCTGAAAAACGCTCACAGTTACTACTGGTTGCGAACGGTAGCACGGTTTTGTGGCTTCAGGGAGTAGGAGTATCGAAACATGGTAGAATAAATAAAGACAGCAATGGTGGTTATTTAATTGGATAGGTGAGGGAAAATGTTAGCAAGTATTGAAAGAATTTTGATCACAGAAGAACAGATTAAAGAAGCTGTAAGTCGTATTACTAAACAGCTTGAGGAAGACTATAAGGACAAGAAAGTTCTTTTTGTTGGTTTACTTAAGGGTAGTATTGCGTTTATGGCTGATATAGTTAAGTCATATTCATTGATGTGCCAGATTGACTTTATGGATGTTTCCAGTTACGGCTCTTCTACTGAGAGTTCAGGTACAGTAAATATTATTAAAGACCTTTCTCAGTCAGTAGAGGGAAAAGATGTTGTTATTATTGAGGATATTATTGACTCAGGTAACACCCTTTCGTTTATTATGCAGTATCTCGCTTCTAAAAAAGCTAATTCTGTTAGAATCTGCACATTACTTAATAAGCCGTCACGTAGAAAAGTCGATATCGCTGTTGATTACATAGGATATGATATTCCTGATGAATTTGTAGTAGGTTACGGTCTTGACTACGATGAGTATTACAGAAATCTCCCGTACGTAGGAGTTTTGAAACGTAGCGTTTATTCATAATACTGCGGATATATACAATACTAATGTAAGGAGTGAATAGTATTGGAAAATAAAAATCCAAACAAACTTAAAGGTTTGCTATTGTTTTTAGGCATACCGATTATAGCTATCCTCGTTGTGGCGTGGGTGTTTACATCTAACCCGGCTGAGGAGCACACTTATTCAGAAATTGTGTCTTACTTTGAAGATCAGCAGGTTAAGGAGTTTTCCGTAAACGGTAACTCTGCGATGCTTACTGTTACATTAAAGGACGATACTGTTGTAAAGCACAAGCTCATGGATTGGGAAACTTTCAAAGAAGATGTTTGGGATGACATCGAGAAGTACAACGAAAAGCATTCTGATGCTCCTATGGAAGTAGACCTTATAGCAGCTTCTGACAGCTCTATCTGGGTTGAGCTCATACCGACAGCTATCTTAGTTATCGCGTTAGTGTTCTTCTGGATTTTCATTATGAAGAGAATGGGTTCAGGCGGAATGGGTTCTAAAGAGCTTAACTTCGGTAAAGCTAAATTCAAGAACAGCGCTGACGAAAAGAAAAAGACTACTTTTGATGATGTAGCTGGTGCTGATGAAGAAAAAGAAGAGCTCGAAGAGATAGTAGAGTTCTTGAAATCACCGGAAAAATATAACACACTTGGTGCACGTATACCTAAGGGTGTGCTGTTAGTAGGCCCTCCGGGTACTGGTAAAACATTGCTTGCTAAAGCGGTTGCAGGTGA
>JAFVVB010000072.1 GCA_017502425.1 Ruminococcus sp.
ATCTGCAATGATTAAAATTTCACTTGGTCCTGCGATCATATCAATAGAAACCTGACCGTAAACCTGCTTCTTAGCCTCCGCAACGAAAGCGTTACCCGGACCGACAATTTTATCTACTTTAGGTATAGATTCAGTACCGTATGCTAAAGCAGCGATAGCCTGAGCACCACCGACTTTAAAAATTTTATCAACCTCAGCTATTTTAGCAGCAGCTAAGATAACTGGATTAATTTTTCCGTCTGCTAGAGGTGGAGTTACTATAACAACTTCTTTGCAACCTGCTATTTTTGCTGGAATTGAATCCATAAGTACAGTTGATGGGTAAGCAGCAGTGCCACCTGGGACATAAAGTCCGGCTCTGTCAACCGGAATTACTTTCTGTCCGATAACGACACCGTTTTCATCATTAATGATGAAGCTGTTTCTAACTTGTTTTTCGTGGAATTTTCTGATGTTATAAGCAGCTTTTTTAAGAATTTCTAAAAACTTTTCATCAACAGAATTTACTGCATCTTCTATTTCTTCTTCAGATACTAAAAGTGTGTCAAGTTTTGCTTTATCGAACTTTTCACAGTATTCAAATATTGCTTTATCACCGTTTTCTTTTACATTAGCGATGATATCGGTTACTATCGTTTCTACGTCGATAGTGCTCTCGGCACGAGCGAAAATTTCATTTGAATCCACTTCATTGAACTGCATTATTTTAATCATGTATTACGCCTCCGTTTGCGTACCAATTTCATTAACGATTTTATTGATTTTATCAGATTTGAATTTATAGCTTGTTTTGTTAGCTATTAGTCGTGCGCTGATAGGGACAATATTCTCTTTTACTTCGAGATCATTTTCTTTTAAAGTTGTACCAGTTTCTACGATATCAACAATAACATCGGATAGCTTAAGAATAGGTGCGATTTCGATCGAACCGTTAAGATGGATTATATCGATATCTCTTCCTTTGGATAAGTAATATTGCTGTGCGATATTGCTGAATTTAGTCGCTACGATAAGTGTTTTCTGATTATCATCTCTGAATTCCTTTTTTGCGGCAACTGCCATTCTGCATTTTCCGATATTTAAATCAAGTAATTCATACACATCAGGTTCGTACTCTAGTAAAATATCTTTACCGGCTACGCCTATATCGGCGGCGCCTCTCTCAACGTAAATAGCTACGTCTGATGGTTTAACCCAGAAATATCTGACTCCGAGTTCTTTATTCTCAAAAATAAGTTTTCTATTATTCTCCTTTATCGAAGGGCACTCAAAACCTGCTTTTTCGAACATGTTATAAACTTTTTCTCCAAGTCTGCCTTTAGGTAAAGCAACGTTTAGCATATTATCCAAGTTAAATCACCTCGCTATCATTAATGTTAAGGAGTTTTTTGTATTTAAGTCCCTCAGGAGCTACTTTACATGCATATACTGATTCACCAATTGACATAAGTGCTGACACTCTCTTATTTAAAGTATCAAGATTTGTGGAGTCATCGTATAGAAGCACAGTATCAACGTCATAGCTTTTGCTGTTTTCGAATAATCTTTCCAAAGCATCTAGATAAACAGCAAATCCGATAGCACCTGACTTGCGTTTCATTTTTTTCATCAGTTTATCATACTGACCGCCGGTCAATACACTTGTAGGAACACCTTCTATAAAGCCTTTGAATACGATGTTATTATAGTAGTGAGTACTTGATACAACAGAAAAATCAATTCTTATCATATCTTTGATATCATCATCGAGAGAAGAAATAATATCGATTAAATCATTGATTAATTTAACATCAACCATATCAGATAAAGAATCACGCATGTTATTTAATACGTCATTTGGTTTACCTGTGCTTGATATAAATGATTTTAATACTTCGATATCTTTTTCATCTAACCCGAGTTCTGTACAGTATGCTGATAACTCGTGAGCATTTTTTTCGCTAATGTATTTTAAGATATCCTTTTTAGAGCTTGAGTTTAGATTGAGATATTCTAAAACCTCAGTGATAATACCCAGATGTGACACATCAAGTACACAGGTTTTTGAAATCATCTTAAGACTTTTACATGCCAGAGTCAGTACTTCTGCGATTGCGTAATTATCAATATCGCCGAAGCATTCAAGTCCGGATTGCATAATTTCTTTGAACGTATTAGTACCTTTAGCTATTCTGTATACATTTTCATTATAAAAAACTTTCTGAATAGATTTTGGTTGATCAGAAGTGTTTTTAATTATAGATAGAGTAACGTCAGGTTTAAGTGCCATAAGTTTACCGTTTGTGTCAGTAAAAGTGATAACACTATCAGAAATGAGGAAGTCTTTGTTTTTAGCGTAAAGATCATATTCTTCAAATTTGCTCATTTTATATTGGTTATAACCACGTTTACTGTATAAAGAACGAAGATTAAAAATCAATCTTTCGTTAAAATTCAATGCAAAATCTCCAGTATACATTATTCATCCTCCATAGATTTAAGTCTTTCAATAGCGATTTTATATCCGCCGCTACCGTAGTTGAGGCATTTGCTGACTCTTCCTATTGTTGCGGTACTTACGTCAACTTCTTCAACTATTTTATGATAGCTGTAACCTTTACTTAATAAAATTGCTGTATCTAATCTCTGTGCTAAATCTTTGATTTCTTTTATAGTACAAATATCTTCAAAGTAAGCGTAGCATTCGTCAATAGTTTTTAAGCTCAGAATTGTTTCGAATAGTCTGTCAACTGATTTACTTTTAAAATTCATAATATTACCTCGCAAATTTAACGTTTCACTATAATACCACTTTAATGCGATAAAGTCAACACCATAATTTACTATTATGTATTTTGCATTGAAATGAATTAACATATATAATATAATGTATTATAATCAACAAAAGGAAGAGTGAGTAATATGCTATCATTTGAAAGTGACTATATCCAAGGTGCGCATATAAATATTTTGAATAGATTAATTGAAACTAATATGGAACCATTATCTGGTTACGGATATGATGAATATACCCTTAGTGCAAAAGAGAAGATAAAAAAAGCATGTGGTAGTGATGATGTTGATGTGTTTTTACTTACTGGCGGCACTCAAACTAATCAGATAGTAATCGATACTATGCTTAACAGTTATGAAGGAGTTATTTGTGCTGATACTGGACATATCAACTGTCACGAGGCAGGTGCTATTGAGTATTCTCGTCACAAAGTGATTTCTTTGCCTCAGAATCTTGGTAAAATTTCCTGCGACACTATTAATGACTATATGACTCGATTTTTGTCTGATGAAAATAATGAGCATACTACTCAACC
>JAFVVB010000073.1 GCA_017502425.1 Ruminococcus sp.
ACAATGTCTGTAACATTTGGCGAAAGCTTAACGATAACAGGCTTTTTCACTTCTGCTTTCACTGCTTTCACAACACTTGCAGCAGCCTCAGGATTTGTACCAAAAGCAATACCACCGCCGTGAACATTAGGACAACTGATATTAACTTCAATCCACCCTACCTGCTCTTCTTTATCTAGTAATGTAGCAGTATGGACATATTCATCAACTGAAAAGCCGCCCACATTAGCCATAACTTTTTTATCAAAACATTCTTTTAGTTTAGGTAATTCTTCAGATATTACTTTATCAACACCAGGATTCTGAAGACCAACTGCATTAATCATGCCGCTGTAACACTCAGCAATACGAGGAGTAGGATTACCGAATCTAGGGTCTTTAGTAGTACCTTTGAAAGAGAAAGTACCAAGAACATTAATATCATATAAATCGGCATATTCATAACCGTATCCAAAAGTACCACTCGCAGGAATTACAGGATTATCAAGTTCTATACCACAAAGCGAAACATTTAATCTTCCCATAATATTTCCTCCTTGAAAAGCACTGGACCATCTTTACAAATACGTTTGTAACCAGTGATAGTCTTGCAAGAACATCCCATACAAGCACCAAAACCACAGCCCATACGCTCTTCGAAACTAAACTGACCGTTAGTAGCAGCAGATTTATATACAGCTTTTAGCATAGGTTCAGGTCCACAAGTAAAGAAGTGGTCGTAAGATTCTGGTAACGCATCAGTAACAAAGCCTTTTACGCCATAGCTACCATCAACAGTAGTAACAGTAACAAAAGCTCCGAGTTCTTTGAAATCTTCTTCACAGAAAATCTCGTCTTTTGTATTGAAACCAAGGATTACAGAAACCCTCTTACCTTCTTCAATAAGTTTTTTAGCAAGCATATAAAGTGGAGGTACACCAACACCACCACCAAGAAGCACAGCGTGGTTTTTACATAAAGATGTATCATATCCGTTGCCGAGTCCTGTGAGAACATCGAGCTCTTCATTGATATCAAGCTTCGACATCTGTTCAGTACCTTTACCGACAACTTTATATATAATAGTTACGCTTTCATTATCACAATCAAATACTGATATAGGTCTTCTAAGATATAATCCCTGAAGTTTTATATTAATAAACTGACCCGGTGCAGTAATTTCGCTGGTGTCACCAACTAATTTCATTTTAAAAACACTATCAGTAAGCTGAGTATTCTCAGCTATTTTAAATACACCCTGTTTCATAATAGCTCCTGATTATACTGCATCAATAGTTGATACTTTATTAGTGATTTCTTCCAGTACGTCTAAAACAATTTTTACAGTATCAAGTGAAGTGTAGAGTGATACACCGTTTTCAACAGCGCAACGTCTGATAACAGCACCGTCGTCATAGTGAATACCTGACATAACAGCTCTTGTGTTGATAACATAGCTTACGTATCCTGCACGGATAGATTCAAGTATCTCTTCACAACCCTCAGAAATTTTTCCTCTGATTTTAGTTCTGATACCATTTTCTTTTAAGAAAGTAGCTGTACCGATAGTAGCTTCAATATTGAAGCCCATATCATAGAATCGCTTAATAAGTGGCAACGCCTCTTCTTTATCTTCATCAGCTAATGTTACTAAAACAGTACCGTAATTCTGAATATTCATACCACCGGCGATGAGAGCTTTACTCATAGCACGATGCAATTTATCATCATAGCCGATAGCTTCACCGGTTGATTTCATCTCAGGTGAAAGATAAGCGTCAAGTCCTTTGATTTTATTGAATGAGAATACAGGAACCTTGACATAGAAACGCTTCTTTTCTTCAGGATAGAGGTCAAATATGCCGAGTTCTTTAAGACTCATTCCTAAAATAACCTCAGTAGCGATATCAGCAAGTGAATATCCGGTAGCCTTAGAAAGGAATGGTACAGTACGGGAAGAACGTGGGTTAACCTCAATGATATAAACATCATCTTTATCGTCAACAATAAACTGGATATTATATAAACCCTTGATTCCGATTCCAAGACCAAGCATTTTAGTATATCTTAAAATAGTTCCCTTAACTTTGTCTGAAATGCTAGGAGCAGGATAAACACTTATTGAGTCACCGCTGTGGATACCAGTACGTTCTACAAGCTCCATGATACCAGGTACAAATACATCTCTGCCATCGCAGATAGCATCAACCTCTACCTCTTTACCCTGGAGATATTTATCAACAAGTACAGGTTTATCTACATCGATTTCAACAGCCGTTTTGAGATAATGTCTTAACTGCTCTTCTTTAGCAACTATCTGCATAGCACGTCCGCCAAGTACAAAACTAGGACGTACAAGAACAGGATAACCGATTTCGTTAGCGGCCTTTACACCGTCTTCGATGTTAGTAACCGCTACACCCTGTGGCTGTGGAATATTAAGCTCCTTAAGAATTTTCTCAAACGAACCTCTATCCTCTGCTCTATCGATAGCCTCACAATCAGTGCCGATGATTTTAACACCACGTTTCATCAGTGGGTCAGCAAGATTGATAGCTGTCTGACCGCCAAGAGAAACAACAACACCCTCTGGTTTTTCAAATTCAATGATATTCATAACGTCTTCAGGTGTTAATGGCTCAAAATAAAGCTTATCAGCAGTAGTGTAGTCAGTAGAAACTGTTTCAGGGTTATTATTAATAATAATTGCTTCATAACCTGAACGTTTGATAGTTGAAACAGCGTGTACGGTAGAGTAGTCAAACTCAACACCCTGACCGATACGGATAGGACCGGCACCTAACACAACTATTTTCTTTTTATCTGTTAACACAGATGCGTTATCACCTGTGTATGATGAGTAGAAATAAGGAATGTACGCGTTTGTGTGACATGTATCTACCATCTTAAACGCAGGATACATACCTTTTTCTTTACGGATGTTATAAATATCAATCTCGTCAACATCCCATAAGTAAGCGATGAATTTGTCGCCAAAACCGAGTTTCTTAGCCTCAAGTAAGACATCAAGGTCGTTTTTATTCTCCTTGAGTTTAGCTTCCATTAAGATGATGTTATTGAAAGCTTCTAAGAAATAAGAAGTAATCTTAGTAACATCATGAATTTTATCAATAGACTCTTTACGTCTTAATAACTCACACACAGCAAAGATGTTATCATCTTTAAACTCAGTAATGTAGTCGTAAAGATCATCAGTAGACATATCACTGAACTTTGACATAAAGAAGTGACACACACCTGTCTCGAGTGAACGTACAGATTTAAGTAAGCACTCCTCAAGATTAGAGCCAATACCCATAACCTCACCGGTTGCCTTCATCTGAGTATCAAGGATATTGGAAGCTGATGTGAATTTATCGAAAGGAAAACGAGGTAATTTAGCAACAACGTAATCAAGTCTAGGTTCAAAAGATGCGTTAGTATTAGCAATAGCGATATCACTAAGTGCCATACCTAAAGCAATTTTAGCAGTAACTCGCGCAATTGGATAACCCGATGCTTTTGATGCCAAAGCAGAAGAACGGGAAACACGTGGGTTTACTTCGATGAGGAAATATTCACTAGACTCAGGGTTAAGAGCAAATTGAACATTACATCCTCCTTCGATTTTAAGCTCTCTGATAATTTTAATAGCACTATCGTTAAGCATCTTTAAGTCGTGGTCATTAAGAGTTAAGATTGGTGCTACTACCATTGAGTCACCAGTATGAACACCAACTGGGTCGATATTCTCCATACCACAGATAGTAATAGCTGTGTCTTCTGAGTCACGCATTACTTCAAATTCGATTTCTTTATAGCCTTTTACGCTTTTCTCGATAAGAACCTGATGTACAGGAGAAAGTTTAAACGCATTAAGTCCGATATCTTCAAGTTCCTTCTGGTTATTAGCAAAACCACCACCAGTACCACCGAGAGTGAAAGCAGGACGTAATACAACAGGGTAACCAATACGCTCAGCAGCTTCCTTAGCTTCCTCGATGTTATAGGTAATCTCGGAAGGAATAACAGGCTCACCGATTGACTCACAAAGCTGTTTGAACATATCGCGATCTTCAGCACGCTCGATACTCTCAGAGCTTGTACCTAAAAGCTCAACACCACATTCTTTAAGTACACCCTTCTTTTCTAGCTGCATAGCAAGATTAAGTCCAGTCTGACCACCGATACCTGGAACGATAGCATCAGGTCTTTCGTAGCGTAAAATCTTAGCAACGTACTCTAAAGTAAGTGGCTCCATATAAACTTTGTCAGCAATTGTAGTATCAGTCATAATAGTAGCAGGGTTTGAGTTAACGAGTACTACCTCATAACCTTCTTCCTTTAATGCAAGACAAGCCTGAGTTCCAGCATAGTCAAACTCAGCAGC
>JAFVVB010000074.1 GCA_017502425.1 Ruminococcus sp.
AAGTGATGCACCTAATTCACCGTCAGGACCACCATACTGAGATATGATGATTTTCGCTAGTTTAGCGTTAGGTCGCTGTATCTTCACCGGATATTGAAGTTGTTTTTCATATACAAACATCAGCAGTCCTCCTCTATATCCCATGGCCATGGGTTTTTGATCCACTTATACTTATTCATTTCTCCGACTTTCACTGTCAAAGGGCCGAATCTACTCTCATATTCTTTTACAAGCGGCTTTAATACCGCTTCGTATTCTGCGAATTTTCTGAGTGCCATCTCATCTCTAGGGTGAGTATCAAGATATAGTTGAAGGTCTTTTAATGCAAATTTATATGTGCCGATTTTTTTCAGCAGTATCTCACGTTGAGTCATTTCAAACCCCCACAATCATCAGGACAGAACGGTTTATTCAGTTTCTCGAATATAGTTCCGCACTCATAGCCTTGCATAGGGCTGTACATTTTTGGTGAATACTGTTGAAAAGGAACATATGCCATAGCATAGGAAGTGTCATCAGGGAATTTTTTGATTCCGTACTGGGACATAATTTTTTCTATTGTATCCAAAATTCATTTCTCCTTATTATTCTTAGGCTTTTATAAGCCTAGTACATAATATGCAGAGAAACAAATACTGACAATAAAAAAGAGCAGGTCATAAAGACCTGCTCAATTTCAGTTGAGTATATAAATTATGGATTCCATGTACCAACAGACTTTTTACCTGTGTACTCAGGATTTGAGATATAGTAACCAATCTTCTCACTTGAAGTCTCGATTACGATATCAACAGTCTGGTTAGCATCACCACTCATACCGTTGTTAAAGATGATGTTCTGATATACATCAGGATCGATAGTAACTTTATATACGTCCTGACCCATATCGTTAGTATATGCTTTAGTCATCTGAGCACCAGGCCATGTCATATTAGCGGCACCCCAACAGTAGTAGTTTACTTTACTCCAGCCAGCGTTATTAGTGAAGTATACGTCAATCTTATCAGGAACAGGAATAACGATGTTCTCCTCGTAATCCTTGATAACGTCGTAAGCTTCTGCAAAAGCATCGTATGCTTCGTCAATAAGCTCAGGATCAGCAGTTGGGTTGAGTGTTACTGATTTATATGTATCAAGAGCAACGCCTGCTGCTTTATAACCTTCATCATCAGCATAATAGTCAGATGGAAGAGCTACGTATTTAGCGGAAAGCTGGTTGTACATATCGATGAGTTCAGCGAATGTATGCTCACCCGGCTCAGGCACGTTGCCACCGATAACTTTACCAACGTTGCCAAAATCAGAAAGCTGAGCTGCATATCTCTGGATATTAGTTGCGTCTAATACGTCAATACTACCGCTGTCGTCTGTATCAGCAGCCTTTTCAGCGTTAGCTGAGAATGACTGTAACTGAGCAGAAACTCTCTGGATAGCAGTAGCATCCATTACAGAAACAAACGTATCAAGGTCAGCGTCACCAATGATGATACCATCGCCAGGTGTTGGACCCTCAGAACCGTCGTAGAGATAAACTACGTTAGTTGTTCTTGCTTTAAAGAAGTTAGATGAGTTAGCTGGTGTTATATAACCTCCGAGTTCAGGGT
>JAFVVB010000075.1 GCA_017502425.1 Ruminococcus sp.
ATTTCCCTCTTTTCGGAATAGGAAAGGGTAATATCTACGACTATGGTGCCGATAAATTTGACACAGGAATTGAATTTGCTGACACTTACGGTGATTTTCTATCATCGTTTTTAGCTGATTTTCATAATGGCTACGCTATGATACTGGTGTGTTCAGGTATTATCGGATTTGCACTTTTCAGTATATTCGGTTTACGATTTGCTAAACACATTACGATTCACGTGTTCAAGGATAAGAATCTTAAAGAGAGTATTCTGCCGTGTATGTATGCGTTTTTGTGTGCTTATCTTGTGTATGCGTTTTTTGAAGAATCTCTGCTGTACGGTATATCTTTCCGTATCCAGTTTTTCTGGCTTGTTATGGGCTATGTCAGCTGCTTTTTGTGTAAGTATGAGCCTGATTACAGAGAAGAAATCAACTTCTTTAAACGTAAGATCAGAAAGACTATGTTATAACTTTAACTTATGCATCAGTTTTGCGTAAATACTTGTAAAAATCAATATAATCGGTTATAATATCCATAACTAGCGATAGTTATGGATATTTTATTTAGGAGGAATTTTTATGAATTTTGGATTTGTTAAATGTTCATGTGTTACACCGTCTATTAAAATCGCCGACTGTACACATAATAGCGACCAAATTGTTCCTCAGATTTCATATGCAGCTCAGGCTGGAGTATCTCTTGTTGTATTTCCTGAATTATGTATAACAGGATATACATGTGCGGATTTGTTTTTGCAGAGATTTTTAATCAGTCAGGCTGAAAATTCAATTGAATCAATTCTTCAGAAAACTAAAATTTACAGCACAATTGCTGTTATAGGTGCACCTGTTTCTATTGATGGAGCGATATACGATTGCGCCGTAGTGATTTATCAGGGTGATATTTTAGGAATTGTTCCTAAAATCAATATTACTGCTGAAGAAAACAGATATTTTGCATCGGGCAAAGGTATCAGAAAGAAAATCCACTATGCTGGTCAGGAAACCTTATTTGGCTCTGATTTAGTTTTTGAGTGTAAAAAATTAGGCGACTTTAAATTCGGCGTTGAAATTGGAGAAGACGCTTTTGCTCCGAATACCCCTTCTACTAAACTTGTTTTAGATGGCAGAGCATCAATTATAGTGAATCCTGCCGCAGGCATCGAATACGTAGGTGAGAGCGAAAACAGAAGAAAAATTATTTCAGCTCTTAGTGACCGACTCTCGTGTGCTTACCTATACTGTTCAGCTGGTGATGGCGAAAGCTCTACGGATTGTGTTTATTCTTCTCATAGAATTATTTGTGAAACAGGTAGAGTTGTCGCTGAAGAATGCGATTTTGATGAAGGTGTTACTTGTACTGATATTGATGTGCAGAAAATATGTCATAAACGTATGAAAAATCACCACTTCTCTATGCCTACTAACACAGATGATATTGAAACGGTGTGCTTTGATATGCTCGTACGCCAGTCTAAGCTTGATCGTAAGTTTACCACTAATCCTTTCATTCCTGAGGATAAAGCTGAGCTTGAGAAGAAATGTGACGAGATTTTAGCTATTCAATCACGAAGCCTTGCTGTGCGTATGAACAATACTTCTATCAAAGACCTCGTTATCGGTGTTTCAGGTGGTCTTGATAGCACTTTAGCACTTATCGTATGTGTTAAAGCGATGGATATATTAGGACTTGACCATAAAAATATCCACGCTGTATCTATGCCTTGTTTCGGCACGACTCAAAGAACTAAATCAAATGCTGAAAAGTTATCAGCACTTTATAATGTCGATTTTAAAACAATTGATATAACCAACACTGTAAGATCTCACTTTGCTGACATTTGTCACAGTGAGAACGATCATAGTGCTACTTACGAAAACGCTCAGGCAAGAATCCGTACATTAGTGCTTATGGATCTTGCTAATAAATGCGGTGGATTAGTTGTAGGTACGGGTGATTTATCCGAGCTTGCTTTAGGTTGGGCTACTTATAACGGTGACCACATGTCTATGTATGCTGTTAATGCATCAGTACCTAAGACTGTTGTTAAAGCTATTGTTGAAAGACAGTCCCAGCTAACTGATGGTCACTTATCAGCTGTTTTGAGAGATATACTTTCTACTCCTGTATCTCCTGAACTCTTACCACCATCGGGTGATGGTAGAATTTCTCAGGTAACTGAAGATTTAGTAGGACCGTATGAATTGCATGACTTCTTTATGTTCTGTTTTTTGAAACACGGATTCACACCTGAAAAGATTTTTTACATCGCTGTCAAGGCGTTTGAGAATATTTACGATAGATACACGATAAAGAAATGGATGCAGAAATTCTTTATCCGCTTCTTTACTCAGCAGTTTAAACGTTCCTGTATGCCTGATGGTCCGAGAGTTGGCTCAGTCAGCCTTTCACCACGAGGAGATTTCAAAATGCCTAGTGATGTTGAAGTAAAGCTGTGGGTTGACCGCATCAATGAATTATAATCTTATATGTTGTAAATAATATCAACGGTGATATATGTGAAATTTTACATCAAAAGAGATACTTCTACTGACAACTCAAGATATATTGTTTTCAGCGAAACATATGAAGAGGTTTACCGTATAAGCGGCAAATGTTCTTCATCAGGTGAAAAACTATATATTTCTTATAACGATAAGTGCGTCGCTAAAGTAAGAGATACACGTATAGGGCTTTTACGTACGTGTTATGTTGTTTTACCTGATGATAGCTTTCATCTGGTTATCGCTAATTCACGCGATAAAATCAAAGTGAAGTTTCATGGTGTCAGTTTGCACATACGAGGTAATCTTCTTGAAAAATCTTACGATATAATGAATGTTGATAATTCAGTGGTAGCGTGTG
>JAFVVB010000076.1 GCA_017502425.1 Ruminococcus sp.
CTGTCGGCAGTCAAAATAACTTTATTACCCATAAATATCTCCATCCTTACCTATTGTTATAGAATTCAATAAATGTTATACTACTATTATAATGATTATTCATTAAATTTCAATACAAGGTGAGCAATATGATTAAAAAATTTCGTTTCAACACACCTATTTCTACTACTGCGGTAGTAATGGATATAAAAGAATGTGAAGAAAAATTACCTTATTTTTCTCATGAAAATAAAACATTCTCCTACACTATGAGCGACACTACCTGCGTATACGGACTTGGTGAAGCGGTACGAGGTATCAATAAACGCGGATGGATATACGAGGGCTACTGCTCCGATGACCCTAGCCACACTGAAGATAAACGCTCTTTATATGGTGCACATAACTTCCTTATCATTGATGATAAAAATAACGGTGGCGACAGATTTGCGGTATTCTTTGATTACCCTGCGAGAATAACTTTTGATATAGGTTACTCATCAAAAGATGAACTCAAAGTATCCACAGAAAACGATAATTTAGATGTTTACATCATCGGCGGAGAAACTCTCAGAGATATCGTAAAGAACTTCAGAAGCCTTATCGGTCAAAGCTACGTTGCTCCTAAATGGGCTTTCGGCATGATGCAGAGTAGATGGAGTTACTTCACTAAAGATGATGTAGTACGTATTGCTGACTCTTATGAAGACGCTCAGATTCCGCTTGATGCTATATTCCTCGATATTGACTATATGGAGAGATACAAAGACTTCACTATAAATAATGAGCGTTTCCCTGATTTTGCTCAGTTCGTATCATATATGAAATCACGTGGTATCAGGCTTGTTCCAATTATCGATGCCGCTGTTAAAGTCGAAGAAGGCTACGACGTATATGACGAAGGTGTCAGAAACAACTATTTCTGTAAAGACGAAAACGGCGAAGACTACATAGTAGGAGTATGGCCGGGCAGAACTGTTTTCCCTGATTTTATGGACGAAAAGGTTAGCAGATGGTTCGGTGATAAATATAAAACTCTTACTGATATGGGTATCGAAGGTTTCTGGAATGATATGAACGAGCCTGCTATATTTTATTCCGATAACGGAATAAAGCGCGCGTTCAAAGAAATCGAAAAATACAAAGACATATCCCTTGATGCTAATACGTTCTTTGATTGCAGAGATGTTTTCGCAAAACTTTCCAACTCTCAACAAGACTACAACTCTTTCTACCACAACTATAATGGAAAGAAAATCAAACACAACGATATCCATAACCTCTACGGATACTTCATGACCAAATCTGCTCAGGAATCATTTATGAGAAACAATCCACAAAAACGAACTCTGATGTTCTCGCGAGCTTCTTATATCGGTGCACATCGATACGGAGGTATATGGACAGGTGACAACCACTCATGGTGGTCACATATACTGCTGTGTCTTAAGCAGATGCCGTCACTTAATATGTGTGGTTTCCTTTACAGCGGATGTGATATGGGCGGATTCAACGGTAACTGTACCGAAGACCTGCTACTGAGATGGTTATCACTTTCTATTTTCACTCCTCTGATGAGAAATCACTCAGCATGCGGCACAAGGGATCAGGAGTGCTTTGCTTACTCAAAAACTAAGAGTTTTAAAAACATAGTTGATTTAAGATACAGACTCATACCATATATTTACAGCGAATATATGAAAGCTGTTTTAAACAACGATATGTATATCAGACCGCTTTCTTTCGATTATGAAACCGATGAGCTGTGCAAGAGCATTGAGGACCAGCTTATGGTCGGTGAGTCTGTTATGATAGCTCCTGTATATACACAAAACGCAAGTGGCAGATACGTTTACCTTCCTGAAAATATGACTATGCTCAAATTAACAGGCAACGGTGATATAGTAGAAACATCTATGAATAAGGGTCACCACTACATCAACGTAGCTTTAAACGAA
>JAFVVB010000077.1 GCA_017502425.1 Ruminococcus sp.
GTTACCGCAGTGCAAAGGCAGAATAACCGGAGCACAGGAAGCTGTGAAGATAGGCAATAACGTTTTTATCGGTATGAATGCTATTATTACACGAGGCGTGACAGTCGGCGATAATGTTATCATAGGAGCAGGTAGCGTGGTTACCAAAAACTGCGAGAGTAACTATGTATATGCCGGTAATCCAGCAAAGAAGATAATGACTATCGAAGAATATGCACAAAAACGTAAAGAAAAGCAATTTGAAGAAGCTAAAGCTTTAGCCTGTTTATATAAAGAAAAATTTAAAAAAGATCCACCGATTGATATGTTCCCTGAGTATTTTACTCTCTTTTGTGATGTAAAAGAGGTACATAAAGTTCCTCACTATATTGATCAGCTGAAAACCGGTGGAAATTACGATGAAGCGGTGGCATATATTAATGAAAATCCACCGATGTTTGAAAACTACGAAGCGTTTTTAGATGCGTGTTTCGGGAGATAAGATGATAATACTCACTAACGGTCTTACTGATACAGTAGACGAAGGTTGTCTCAAGGTTTGTTATAGTCTTGTGAAAAGAATAAAGAGTAAATACGAAAATGTTTCTGTCGTTTCGTATGATAGAAAATCTGAGCTCAGTGATATGTTTTTAAGTATCAATAAGCTGATGCTCAGTAAAGAGCTTATTTCAGTCATCAACGAGAAAAACGAGCCTGTTTTATATATTCCGTTTCCTGCAAGACCGAATTTTACGGCACTGAGAATATTCATACTGTCGTGTATGGCTAAAAAAGGACTCAAAGTGGTACTGTCGATGCGTCAGCAGTATAATTTTATCGCAAAAGTATTGCTTAAAATTAGTAAGGCGCAATTTGTGGTCTTTTCAGATGACGCATATAAAAGCTACTGTGATATCGTATCTCAAAAAAGAGTCACTCACCTGAAAACGGGAGTGGATACTAAAACTTTTTCTCCTGTGTCTGAAAAAGAATCCCGAGAGCTTAAGAAAAAATACGGATTTGACGAAAACAAAAAGGTAGTTTTACACGTCGGACACATTAAGTCCGGCAGAAATATTCAGCAACTGCTCAAAATCAATCCTGAGTATCAGGTGGTATTAGTCGGTAGCACATTGACTAAAGATGAGCAGGACACAAGTCTGAAAGAACAGCTTTTGAAAAGCGACAACATCAGAATAATCGACGATTATTTAGAACATATAGAGCAGATATATCAGCTTTCTGATGTGTACTTTTTCCCTGTTGTTCAAAGCGGTAACTGTATTGATGTGCCGTTATCGTGTCTGGAAGCAGCGGCGTGTGGTAAACCCGTTGTTACCACATTATATGGCGAAATGAAAGCGTTTCATGATAAAAGCGGTTTTTATTTTATAGATGATATGGAAAAGGAAAGTATTAACAAGCTAATAGAAAAAGCTATGAATCTGGGTGGCAATAAAGACTCAGTCAAAGCATACGACTGGAATAATGCTGTGGAAAAGTTAGTGAATAGCTTGTAAATATGGAGGAGAAATGGATAAACTCGTATCGGTAGTGATACCTGTATACAATGCTGAAAAGTATCTTGACCAATGTGTACTAAGCGTTGTTAACCAGACTTACAAAAATTTGGAAATAATACTTGTTGATGACGGTTCACCCGATAATTGCCCAAAGATGTGTGATAACTGGGAAGAGAAAGATTCCAGAATAAAGGTGATTCACAAGAAAAACGCGGGTGCAGGTGCAGCCAGAAACACTGGTATCGAAACCGCTACGGGAGAATATATACTGTTTTTTGATAGTGACGATTATGTTGACACTACTCTGGTAGAAAAATGCGTAAAAAGCACACGGACACATAATAGTGATGTGGTTGTATACGGCAGAATTGATATGTGCAACGACGAAAAAATGAAAAAACAGATAGTAATGAACACCGATAAAGAGGTGTATAAAGGTGAAAGCGTTCAGGAAATACTGATGACCGGAATGCTTACTTATAAATTTGGTTTTGGTGTCAGTGCATGGTGCAAGATGTACAGGCTAGATGTCATCAGAAAACATAATCTCAGATTTTTATCGGAGCAGGAGGTTTTCTCTGAGGACGCTTTCTTTGCGATACAGCTTTTTTCAAAGGATATCGTAGTCAGCGTAGTGTCTGAGGGCTTATATTACTACTGTGTGAGAAGTGGTTCTTTATCCCGTGCATATAAAAAAGAACGTCAGCTTCAAAACGACAGATTTATAGAAAAATGTCTTGAATATGCTTATGACGCGGGGTTGTCTGATAACGTTAAAGCTCACTTGATGGTAAGATATCACTTTTTCATTATGTCTACCGTGAAGAAGATTGAGCAGTCTGATTTATCAAAAAAGGATAAATTATCGGCACTCAGAGCTTTAGTAAAGAGCAAGACACTTTCTAAAACGATAACACTAAAAACGTTAAAAATGGAAAAGAAAGCAACAGGTGCGTTTTTAGTTTTTGCAAAACTCAGATGTGTTCATCTGTGTCACCTGTTAGCTAAGATTAAAGTAAGAAAAGAGCAGTAAAGAGGAAGTTTAGTTTTTATGAGAATCAATTCCGGAAAACTTCAGATTAAAAACAGAACACTTGAAGAATGGCTAATTCTCATTATTATGATACTGCCGTTTACAGTGGCGTTATTTTCGATGATATCGCCTGGGCTGGGTTCAGTCAGATACATAGTTGATCTTTTGCTGGTGGTTTTTATTTTCCTGATATCCACTAAGAAAACGCTGATGATTCAGAATCAGATGATACCTATTCTGATTTTGGTCGGGACGTTTTTACTGTACACGTTGTCGGTGTATTTGTTCAATTTCCAATCACCGTTTTATTTTCTGTGGGGTGTTCGAAACAACTTCAGATTCTATGTAGCATTTTTTGTTATTGCACTTTATGCTACCGAAGAGTTAATTGAAGATATATTTAAGGTTTTTGATGTTATTTTTTACATTAACTTCTTTTTGTGTTGCTTCCAGTTTTTCGTTCTGGGATACCAGCAGGACTACTTAGGTGGTGTTTTTGGTGTCACAAAGGGCGTAAACGGAAACGCAATCGTGTTTATGTTCGTGGTGCTGAGCAGATCGGTGCTGTCATTTATGAACGGAAACGAAAAGGCACATTCGTGTTTTATAAAATGTACACTTGCTTTGATAGTAGCCGCTATGGCGGAACTGAAATTTTTCTTCGTAGTATTTATTATACTTTTACTGCTGGCTACTATACTCACTTCGTTTTCGTGGAGAAAGTTCGTTATGCTTGCGCTGGGCGCATTTCTGATTATGGTAGCAAGTACGATACTTATAGCGATATTCGGCTTTGATGACTTTCTATCACTTGATAGTATATGGGACCTTGCAACCAGAGAAAACTATGCGTCGGAAAATGATTTGAATCGTTTTGCGGCAATTCCGAAAATCTCGGAAATGTTTTTGAAAACCTTACCTGATCAGCTTTTTGGTATGGGCTTGGGTAACTGTGACACATCCAGCTTTGCTATATGTAACACACCTTTCTATCAGACATATGAATATCTTCACTATTCGATATTCTCGTGTGCGTTCTTATTTATAGAAACCGGTTACGTTGGATTGTTTATGTTTACGCTGTTTTTCTTATTCACTCTTTATATTTCATTACAGCGTTTCTTAAGCAGGACCGGAAACCGTCTGTACTGTCAGATGGGTATAATTATGTCGCTGTTTTGCTTTGTACTTCTTTTCTATAACTCGTCGCTGAGAACAGACATCGGTTATCTTGTGTACTTTGTTCTTGCGTTACCGCTTGTTATAGTAAAAACGAATAAAAAGCAAACAGATTAAACTTAGTCAGGTATTTGTCCGCTATAAGGAAACGGAATATAGTATATTTTGTTTTCTTTATGCGTGCGGTAGATATAAAAAATTTTTTGCTGAGGAGGAATAGCAAATGAGAAAAATACTTGCGCTCACATTGGCACTTTTAATGCTTGTAAGTGTTGTGCCGATGTCGGTATTTGCAGCGAGCTTTGATGTATCCGTTTCTGACAATTACTTCAACGTAATTTCTAAGAACGAGTACAACTTAGCTCCTGGAGCAACAGAAACTGAATTAGTGCTCAACAACGCAGCTGGTAACGACCGTAAGGTTGCACACATCTTCGAAGTTGACACTAAAAACGAAAGCATCGAGGTTTTACCTGGTTACTATGGTATCGAAAACCTTGATCCTGACAACCTCGCTTTAGATGGCGTGGCTGACAAATCCCAGTACTGGAAAGCAGAGCAGCTTACTAAAACAGTTGCTTACTACGAAGGTCTTGGTTACAACGTAGTTGGTGCTATGAACACAGCTCTTGCTTACGACTCAAACGCTCCATATGGTTACATGGTATACAATGGAGTTGTTCTGGGTTCACCAGAGGTACACAAAGGCGCACAGACATACCTCGCTATTGATGCTGAGGGTGACTGTGAATTACGTTCAATGTCTACACCACTTGACGGTAGTGAAGTGACTGCTATCTCAGCTAACTTCGGTTGGCTCGTTAAAGATGGTGTGCTTACTACAAAAACAGTAGAGCGTACTACTTCTGACGCTTCCCGTTCTATGATCGGTATCAAAGAAGATGGTACTCTCGTATTCTGTCAGGTAGACGGACGTAACGATCCTTTCTCATCAGGTCTTTCTAACTATGAGATGGGCGAAATGATGTTATCAATCGGTTGTGTAAACGCTGTTAACTGTGACGGTGGTGGTTCTTCTACTTTCGTTTCAAAGCGTGAAGGTGAAAATGCTAACGTTATGCGTTCAGTTCCTTCCGACGGTTCAGAGCGTGCTACTATCAACTCTGTGATTCTCGTTTCAAAAGCACAGGCAACAGGTGAGTTCGATCACGCTGTACTTTCTTCTGACTATGACTACTATGCTCCTGGTACTCAGGCTACTATCAACGTTAAAGGCGTAGACGCATCAGGTGCTCCTGCTGAAATTCCTGCTGAAGGTATTTCATGGAAACTTGCTGACGATAGCTTTGGTACAGTAGCTAACGGTGTATTCACATCTAACGGCACCGAGGGTGACGTAACTGTACAGATGGTATACGGCGATAAAGTAGTTGGCGAGAGAACTATCCACGTTGTTACTCCTGATGTATTTGCACTTTCTTTAGACGAAACTGTTCTTCCATATGGTAAGAGCATGACTCTTGATTTTGCATGTACATACGGTGCAGACGACTGGGGTGTATGTGTTGACGGTGCATACACTATATCTACTTCTAACGATGAGGCTGTAACAATTGAGGGTAACAAAATCACTGCTACAACAGACGAAACTGTATCCGGTGTTAATGTTACTGTTACATATAAACCTGACCCAACAATCAAAGATACTTTAGTTGTTAACTTTGGTAAGGGTTCAGAAATCATCTATGACTTTGAAGATGGCACAAATGCAGGCTTTGTTGGTTTCGATGAAGCTAAGCAGTGGTGTCTCGACAACGGTGTTAACAATACACTGGTTGGCTCATCTCCACTTGATGGTCAGTACAACGATCAGGTAGACAGCTATACTACTATTTCAGATGCTAAAAAAGGCGAACCTGTAAGAAATGGTAACCATGCTCTTGCGTGGAAGGTTGACAACAGATACGCTGACTTTGCAAGCTGGACATATAATGTTATCTTCAACGTAGGCGAGACTATCGTTCTCAGAGACGTTGCAAATGGCAAGAACGCTACTACTCTTGGTATGTGGTTATACATTCCTGAAGGTGCGGCTGGTCTTGCATTCCAGTCACAGCTTTACACAAAGAGCGGTGACTCATATACACATTGTCAGAGCCACTTTACATTTAAGACAAAGAATGGCACTGTAAAGAATCTTAACTCTTGTACAGAGGCTGATATTCCTGAATCAAGATGGGTATACGCTTCTATAAGCCTTACAGCTTATGACTATGTATGTACTCCAATGGCTTCATTCGAAGGCAACGTAAGAACACCTTCTTTCATTCGTACATACATTAAACCTACTGCTCCAGCAGTTCACACATTCTACATCGATGATATTACTCTCGATTACAGCTCAGCTGTTGATGACAGAGTAGCTCCTGTTATTTCAGATGTAAGCTATACAACTGCTGATGAATCAGTAGCTCTTGCAGACGGCGCTAACATCAACGGAAACAAAATTGCTTTCTCAGCAACAGTTTCTGATAATGCAAAACTCGACTACTCAACAGGTAAAATCCTCATTGACGGTAACGAGTTAGAGAACGTTACATCATCAGGTAAATATCTTGCTAGCGAAAGCGTAGCACTCCCATCAGGTGCTCACACAGTTGCTTTTGAGATTAAAGACGCTCTCGGTAACCCTACTAAGATTGAAAAGAACTTCACAGTAGCAGGTGACAGCGTTATCACTCTTGCGGGTCATAACGATTCAAATGCACTGCCTGAGACTGATTCTATCTACTATGTTGATGTAAATGTTGCAGATATTACTAACATCAATAAGCTCACTACTGTACTCAATCTCCAGACAGCAAACAGCTGGGAGTATGAAGGTGCAGTTGTAGCAGATGGTTTTGATGCAAAATTTGACTTTAATGAAACTACTGACCTCTTGACAGTAAGCGTTGAAAGAAATGGCGAGGCTGTTGATGAAAAGGCTGAAACACTCGTATCAATTCCTGTACGCTTATGGTCATGGGATACTTACAGCCATGTAACAGGTGAAGTGGTTACACCTGAAACACACTTCAAAACAGGCTACTGCCCTGTTGTTACACTTGACTGTGAAGTTGAAACAGGTACAGTTGAATTTGTTAAGAGCACAGGATACCTCGGCGTATTCGGTGGCAGCATCAGCGAGAAAACAAATATCAATGACGACGTAAATCCATGGCATTATCACGATGCTGAGCTCAAAACTCTTGAGAGCAAAGCTACATGTACAGCTGACGGTTACACAGGCAGAACATACTGCGAAACATGTAAATCAGTAGTTGACTGGGGTAAGACAACTGAAGCAACAGGTCACAACTTCTCTAAAGATACAGGTAAATGTACTGAGTGTGGTACACAGAACACATTTACAGGTCTTAAGGAAGAAGACGGCAAGTGGTATTACCTTGTTAATGGTTCTGCAGTAGCAGGTTGGCAGATGATTGGTACAGATTGGTACTATTTCGATGCTACAACTAAGGTTGGTGCTGATGGTGACGTTAAGATTGGCACAATCACATACAACTTCAAAGATGGTAAACTTACATCAGGCGTATGGGCTAAGACTCTTTATGGCTACAAGTACTACTATGGTCCTTCATGCTACGAGAGAGGTTGGCAGACAATCGACGGTAAAGACTACTACTTCGAGAACTTCTACCGTGTAGAAGGTGGATATCAGTCAGTATTTGAGAACAACATCAACGCTAACTGGTACTACTTCGAAGAAGACGGTTCTTGCGATAGAACAAAGGCAGTTCCTGACGGTTTCTATACAGACAGAAACGGCTATGGTTATTCTAAGGATGGTCATGGTTTAGAAGGCTTACAGAAGATAGATGGTATCTACTACTGGTTCGATCGTTATGGTTACGCTCGTAAGGGCAAAATCAGTGAGTTCACTTTCGGTGATGACTATAAAGCTATCACAGGTATTTATGATAATGTTTACTACTATAACGGCAGACCTAACATGGGTGGCCTTGTAGAAGTAGATGGTGACTACTACTTTGCTAAAGATGGCAAGGGTACTCTCGTTACAGGTAAGTACTACGTATGGATGGGTAACGGAATCCTGCCAGAGGGTGAGTACTACTTCGGCGAAGACGGCAAACTCCTCGACGGTATCGTTGAGAAAGACGGCAACTACTACTACTATGATATGGGTAAGCCTAAGATGGCTGGTCTTATTGAAGTAGACGGTGCTTACTACTTTGTAAAAGATGGCGAAGGCACATGTATCAAGGATCAGGTATACTACGTATGGAAGGGCAATGGCATTCTTAAAGAGGCTGAGTATGAATTCGGTCCTGACGGTAAGATGCTCGACGGCCTTGTAGAAAAAGACGGCAACCTCTGCTACTATGAAAAGGGTAGAGCTCAGATGGCTGGTCTTGTAGAAGTAGATGGTGACTACTACTTTGCTAAAGATGGTAAGGGCACATGTATCAAGGATCAGCTTTACTACGTATGGAAGGGCAATGGCATCCTTAAAGAAGGCGAGTATGAGTTCGATGCTGATGGTAAGCTTATCGACGGTGTCGTAGAACGTGATGGAGAATATTACTACTACGAAATGGGTAGAGCTCAGATGGCTGGTCTTGTAGAAGTAGATGGTGACTACTACTTTGCTAAAGACGGTAAGGGTACTTGTGTCAAGAACCAGAAATACTATGTATGGAAGGGCAACGGAATTCTGCCAGAGGGTGAGTACTTATTTGGCGAAGACGGTAAGATGCTCGATGGCTTTGTAACAAAAGATGATGGCATTTACTATTACGAAAATGGTAAACCTGGTAAACTCGGTCTCTTCGAGTATGAAGGCAACTACTACTTCGTTAAGAATGGTGAAGGTCAGATCGTTGTAGGTCAGACATACTATGCATGGGAAACAAATGGTCTTTCAGTAGAAATGAACTACACATTTGATGCAACAGGTAAGATTAAACTGTAATTATTAAAACTAAAGCAACCCACCGACTACGGTTGGTGGGTTGCGACATTGGTGAAGAATGAAAACTAAGCAAGTAATTAACAACGCAAAGTGGATAATTGTGTGTAAAATAGCGCAATCACTTTTACAGATGCTCATAGGTATGTTGTGTGCACGCTATTTGGGACCATCTAACTATGGTCTTATTAACTATGCTGCATCAATAGTGGCGTTTGTTACTCCTATTATGAAGCTTGGTTTTGACTCGACTTTGGTCAGAGAATTTATTAATACTCCTGAAAAAGAAGGAGAGGTTATGGGCACGTCGCTTGTGCTCAATGTTTTATCCGGTATAGCGTGTATTATCGGAGTATTCTCGTTTGTCAGTGTGGCAAACCACGGTGAACCTACCGTGATACTGGTGTGTGTGCTTTATAGCACATCACTTATTTTCTTAGCACTTGAAATGGTGCAGTACTGGTTTCAGTATAAACTTTTATCAAAATATACATCTTTGATTATGCTGATGTCATATGTGGTGGTTTCGGCATATAAAATTTTCCTACTCATTACATCGAAAAGCGTTTATTGGTTTGCGCTTACTAACTCACTTGATTATGCGATTATCGGCATAGCTTTGATTTTTGTATACAACAAAAAAGCAAACGGTAAATTATCATTTTCTTATGACCGAGCAAAGCAAATGCTCAGCAGAGGTAAGCACTACATCATCGCATCTCTGATGATAGTAGTGATTCAGAGTACCGATCATATAATGTTGACTAATATGATAAGCGAAGAAGAAAACGGATACTACTCAGCGGCTATTACATGTGCTACTATGTTGCAGTTTGTATATATAGCCATTATCGATTCATTCAGACCGCTTATTTTATCTAATAAAAAAGACGACGAAGAAACATATAAAAAGAACGTATCCCGTTTATACTGTGTGGTTTTATATCCTGCTGTGATACAGTGTATAGCCTTTACGGTTTTTGCGGGACTTATAGTAAAAATATTGTACGGAGAGGAATACTCAAGTACTATTCCAGTGTTGCAGATACTGGTATGGTATTTCATATTCTCACTCATGGGTGTAGTACGTAATGTATGGATTCTTGCTGAAGAAAAGCAAAAATATCTTTGGAGGATCAATCTGACGGGTGCGCTGTTCAATATAGTTGTAAACTTTATTCTTATACCCGTATGGGGTGCATGTGGTGCTGCGTTTGCGTCACTGATGACCCAGTTCTTTACGAACTTTATTCTGGGATATATTTTCAAACCGCTCAGAGATAACAACCGACTTCTTATTTGTGGAATAAATCCGGCTTTCGTGATAAAGGAATATAAGCAGATTATTGCCCAGCTGAAAAACAGAAAGGCATAATACATATATTTTTGGATATTATTTATTGATAATTCAATAAATTTATTGACGTAAATAAACGTGTGTGATATAATAAAACAGATTAAAAGGATACTTATGCGCCTTTTTAGGTGCGGTTTTAATATTTAAGGAGTTTGTACACTTACGAGGAGATACTATGAGTAAGAGTAAATCTAAAAATCCCGAAGTAATTGAAATAGATATCAGACGAATATGGCGTGCTATTTGGCACAGAATCTGGATGGCATTTATAGTTGCGTTTTTGTGTGCTACTATCACTTTCATCAGCACACACCTTTTCGTAACGCCTAAGTATAAAGCGTCTGCGATGTTTTATGTTAACAACAACTCTATCTCGATGGGCGACACATCATTCAGTTTATCTCAGGGTGATATTACCGCCGCTAAGAGCCTTGTAGAAACATACATCGTTATCCTGAATTCAAAATCTTGCTTGAACGACGTTATTGATTATGCCGATTCAGACTTGTCTTATGGTGAACTCAAATCCATGATTTCAGCGGCTGCTGTTAACTCGACTGAAATTTTCGAAGTTAAAGTTACCAGCCCTGACCCTAAGGAAGCGGAAATTCTGGCTAACGCTATCGCGTATATATTACCTAAACGTATCGCCAGCATCGTTGAGGGGACATCAGCTAACATCGTTGACTATGCGGTTACACCGACATCACCTAGCTCACCGGGTTACACCAGTAACGCACTTTTAGGTTTTGTGATAGGTTTTGTGCTTGCTGTTGTTATTATAGCACTCAAGGAAATCTTTGATGTTACTATCAGATCTAGCGAAGAGGTTGAGCAGTGTACTGATCATCCTATTCTTGCGTCTGTACCTGATATGCTCAGCTCTCATCAATCAGAGGGCAACTATTACGGCTACGGTCAGAAACCTAGAAGTAGTAACGCTGTAAATAAAAAGGGTGCGTTGGTTGGTAAGAACATCAGCTTCGTTGCTTTAGAAGCTTATAAACTTTTACGTACCAAACTTCAGTTCTCATTCGTTGATGAGATTGATTGTCCGGTTATCGGTATTTCATCAGCGCTTGCGGGCGAAGGAAAGAGCTTATCTTCTGTTAACCTTGCGTATTCACTGGCACAACTTGATAAAAGGGTTCTGCTCATTGACTGTGATATGCGTCGTCCTTCCCTTGCTGCGAAATTACAGATATCTAAAGTTCCGGGTCTTTCAAACTACTTGACCGGTCAGAACGATATCTTTTCTGTGATACAGAATTGCGCTATGGACGATGAAAACGGATTTGATGTTATCTCTTCAGGTGATAACCCTCCTAACCCTATCGAGCTTCTTAGCTCACATAAAATGGAGAAGGTTTTATCTCAGCTGAGATCAACATATGATTATATCATCATGGACTTACCGCCGGTTGGCGAAGTGTCTGATGCTATGGTTGCGGCTAAACTTACTGATGGTATTCTTTTAGTAGTAAGGCAGGATTACTGTAACACTATCGCACTTTCAGCTGCTGTGTCACAGTTTGAGTTTATCGAAACCAAGATTCTCGGTATCGTAATGAACTGTGTCGGTGAATCAGCTGGTAAGTATTCGCGCTACGGTAAAGGCTACTACTCAAAGTACAGCAAATCCTACGCGTCTGCTTACGCTAAAGCTCATAAAAACTCAAGAGACCAAGGTAGACGTCGTAAGAAATAAAACTTTTATATATACTTTATAAAAATATTAATTGGAGATGGTTTACATGAAAAGACTAATCACACTGTTTATGGCTATCGTTTTAGTACTGACCATTACAGTATCTGTTTCTGCTGCTCAGTTTGTACCTAGTATCACCAATAAAGGTGCTCCTCAGTTCGTTGTTATCGATCAGCTCAACGGCAAGGACGTTATTGGTTATATCACAGGTCCTGACGGTGAACAGCTTTCTACTGAATTTTTAGAGTGTCTCGACATCACTTCCCTTATTGATGCTCTCAACAACAACGCTGATGTTCCTGAAGCTGTTAGAAAAGCGTTATTAGATGCATACGAAGAGCTCAAAAAGCCTGACACTAAGATTTCTAAACTCTGCCCTGCTATCGACGCTATTGTTAAAGAGCAGTGGGGTGCTGATAAGTCAGCTGACGACCTCGTAGTTAAAGAGTTATTCGATGTTACTGACTACTGTGACGATATCGATAAGCACTTCAAAGACGGTGCTATTCTCGATCTTACTTTCGATTTAGGTATTCCAGCTGGTTCTTTTATCACTGCTATGGTATTCGTAGATGGTAAATGGCAGCCGGTAGTTGATTGTATCAACAATGGCGATGGTACAGTTACAGTTAAATTCGATAAAATTTGTCCTATCGCATTTTTAGTACCTGGTAACGGTGCTGACGGCACTATCATCTCTCCACTCACAAGCGACTCATCAAGCGTTGTTGTATGGAGTTGTGTATTAGTTTCATCACTCGTTGCTATCGCAGTATTATTCGTTATCCGTAGAAAAAGAGCTAACGGCTAATTTTATATGAGTAATAAAAAGAAAAATAAAAAAAGCACTGTCATCATAACAGTCATCATAGTGTTGCTGTGTGTACTTGCTATGATCAGTGTTTTCAGAATACTCGATGCGGTACTCGGTTCTGGTGACTATAAAGCGGAAGAAGAGCATATTTCAAAGACTGTCACAGTCGATGGAGTTGACTATTTCCCGAGACAGGACATCACCGTATTGATGTTGATGGGTATTGACGAGAGAGGCAAGGTTCAGCCTAGCACATCATATAATAATACTGGCGAAGCCGATATGGTTGCGCTTGCTATTTTTGATGAGATTGATGAATCGTACAGCGTTTTAGTGCTCAACCGAGATACTATGATGGATATCAGAACACTCGGTATCGGTGGTAAACCTTCGGGCACTGTGTACGGTCAGCTTGCTCTGGCTCATACTTACGGCACAGGACTCGAGGACAGCTGTGAGAACACAGTAGCTACTGTATCGGACTTTTTATCAGGGCTTACTGTTGACTACTATCTTTCTATGAATATGGATGCTATATCCATATTGAACGATGCTGTCGGCGGAGTTACTGTTAATGTCAAAGATGATTTTTCAGCAGTTGACAGCACTATCCCGATGGGTGAAGTAACACTCAACGGAGAGCAGGCACTTTCTTATGTTCAGACACGAAAAGATGTCGGTAACCAGATGAACATCTCCCGTATGGATCGACATAAAGAATATATGGACGGCTTTGTTAGTGCATTCAACGCAAAAGTCAAAGAGAGCGATACTTTCGTCCTCGAGACATATGATAAGGTAGCCGAGTATATCGTTTCCGACTGTTCGGTTAATTCGCTGAGCTCTATGCTCAATCGCTATGCCGACTACGAGCTCAGAGAAATCGTTACTCCAGAAGGTGAGAATAAACTTACTGAGGAGTACTTTGAATTCCACGTAGATGAGAAAGAACTCGATAAACTCATCATCAAACTCTTTTATACTGAGAAGAAATAAAAAATTCCCCCTACGGTAGTATTATCCTACCATAGGGGGTTATTTATTATATGGATATAAAATCAAATTCCATTCATATCAAGGACTGCGAAAAATGTGCCTAAAATGATACTCCAATCGGTTTTCAGGTTTCTGTCCTCAATATACTCAAGGTCCATCTGGAGCCATTCCTCAAAAGTCATATCGTTGCGGTTAGGTGTGGTCTGCCAGTAGCAGGTAAGACCAGGAGTGACGTAGAGTCGTTGCAGCTCATATTCGTCGTATTTCTCGACTTCTCTAGGCAGAGGAGGACTAGGTCCGACGATACTCATATCACCTTTAAGGACGTTGATGAGCTGAGGGAGTTCGTCTATACTGGTTTTACGTAAAAATCTGCCGACCTTAGTGATTCGAGGGTCATTCTTCATTTTAAAAGCATGGCCCTCCATTTCGTTCTGGTCAAGTAGTTCATCGAGATGTGCTTCAGCGTCGGGAATCATAGAACGGAATTTATAGAAACGGAAAACCCTTCCGTTCTTGCCGATACGGTCCTGCACAAAAATCGGCGAAGCCTTCGGGCACTCAAAGAAAACGATTAGCGCAGTGATGATGAGAAGCGGAGATAAAAGTATTAAACCAAGCAGAGAAAGTATAATATCCTGAATGCGTTTGAAAACGCGGTAGGTGCCCTTGCCGTCATTGATAGTGTTTTTATCCAGTACGAGCTTGCGCATAGATGTGGTGTTATTTTCAGTTACAGTCATATCGTTACACAACCCCCTACTATCCTCATTCTAATCTACAATACATTATATAGTGATTTTAGTCCAAATGCAACACTTTCCACAATTTTTCACGAAAAAAACAGCCTTCAAAGCAGAAGGCTGTTTTTTATTAGCAAAGTTTATCTAATACCGTAGTTTTCAATGATGTAGTCCATGTCCTTATCACCACGACCTGAAAGGTTAACGAGGATAGAACCGTGGTTCATTGTTTTAGCGAGCTTAATAGCATAAGCGATAGCGTGAGAGCTCTCGATAGCAGGAATGATACCCTCAAGTCGTGAGAGTTCAAAGAACGCATCGATAGTGTCATCGTCGCCGATAACATCGTATTTAACTCTGCCGAGCTCGTGTAAGAAAGCGTGCTCAGGACCTGAAGACGGATAGTCAAGGCCGGAAGCTACGGAGTAAACAGGAGCAGGTTCGCCGTTTTCGTCTTTGAGCATAATGGAGTTGAAGCCGTGCATAACACCTTCTTCACCGTACTGTAAAGAAGCCGCGTGGTCACCCAGAGCAGTACCACGACCGAGTGGTTCGATACCATAGATATCGACAGGGTCATTCAAGAAGCCTGAGAAGAAACCAGCCGCGTTAGAACCACCGCCAAGACAAGCAACGATAGCATCAGGAAGCTCGCCAGTCATCTGAGTGAACTGATCTCTGGACTCAATACCTACAACGCTCTGAAAATCACGTACCATCATAGGGAACGGATGAGGGCCAACAACGGAACCGATGCAGTAGATAGCGTCTTTGTACTCGTTACAGTAAGCCTCAAAAGCTGCGTCAACAGCTTCTTTGAGAGTCTGAAGACCGTGAGTAACTTCAACAACGTTAGCGCCTAAGATTTTCATTCTGGCAACGTTAGGAGCCTGCTTTTTAATATCGACAGCGCCCATGTAAATATCGCACTCAAGACCAAAGTACGCAGCAGCAGTAGCAAGTGCTACACCGTGCTGACCAGCACCAGTTTCAGCGATAACCTTTTTCTTGCCCATGTATTTAGCAAGTAGCGCCTCACCCATGCAGTGGTTGAGTTTATGAGCACCTGTGTGGTTTAAGTCCTCGCGTTTAGCGTAAATCTGGACATTACCGAGTTTGTTGGATAAACGCTCAAGATGAGAGATAGGAGTAGGGCGACCCTGAAACTCTCTGCGGATGCGACGTAGTTCGTCGATGAACTTACGTGATTTGCAGATAGTGAAGTAAGATTCAGAAATCTCTTTCATTGCGTTTTTGAGTTCAGGAGAAACGTAAACGCCGCCGTATTTACCGAAATAGCCGTTCTCATCAGGGAACTGTTTTAAATAAGTGTCGAAATCAATATTATTAAATACCATAATGTACCTCCGAAATTCGAAATATAATATATAAGTAGTTGTAAACAAAGTAAAAAAATAGTTATGTGTCAGCGCAGAATCGCCATCGTTTGGTCAAAAGTATCATAAGTGTATCCTCCGAATACAAAGCTTCACTCCCCAAATCCAAGATTTCGGGGACCCTGTTATCATTTACTGTAACGACTTTTTATCAAAATAAAAAGTCCTTGACAGTGAATGACTGTCAAGGACGAATAATAACGAATTATCCGCGGTGCCACCTTGATTCACGAGATGCCGTGCGCTTATCGGATACTGACATATCCGTGACAACTGACGTGTGTCGTACGTTGCAGAATACTCTGCGTGTCAGAAAAAGTCACGCATTTGACTGCACCCTCAGCGGTCCATTTGACAACCTGTATCTTACCCGACTTTCAGCGCCACGGGCTCTCTGTAAAGGCATTTGCTGTCTTTATCTCCGCGTCAACGGTTTAAAAATATGGGATAATTATATCACTATGGAATTTTTGTGTCAAGCTTTTGATTTTATAATATAGCAAGCTCTGGATTGAACCTTCCGTTTTGTTTGAATATGCCTAATGGTAAAGGCTCTTTATCTGTTGCGTGTGATTTAGACCAAGTTTCTGCAAGTCCTTACCCTTGCCTTTTTGCTCAATGAGTACGTGGGTAGCAGGGATGTATGCATCAATAAAGCTTGTGTGGTCAAGCTTTACCTGTTCTTCAAAGGTAATGAACTGCTCAGGGTGGGTAACACCGAGAACATCCTGAAGTAACGAGAGCCAGAACTTCTGACTTTCGCCTTTCTCATAACCTTTGTTCTTCCAATATTCATAGAATTCCTTAGCCGCTAAACGGCGTTCTGTGTCTTTCATAGTAGTACTCCCAAAACAATATGTTCTTATTATAAAACCAAAAGTAGTTTATTGCAATAAAAAGTGAAAAACGCACGTGGGTGCACGTGCGTCTTCCAAAAACAGAAAAAAGAAAATGTAAAAAGAGAGTCTAATCAGAAACCATAGTCAAAATCTACGTCGTAGTTATCCTCGTCGAAAAAGTAGCAGTCGTCGTTATCATCGTTTTCCATGCTGTCTAAAAACATGAATTCAGCCGCCTGCTCACATATGTCGATAGTACCATCTCTATTGAAATCAAAAATTGAACCTAAAATACCCAGCATAAAAGCACGCCCTTTCTTTAATGTGTCTATATAATATCACATGATGTGTCCGTTAAATCGGACTTTGGTTTGACATATTACACGTTGGGTCGAAATTTTGATAAACGGGACGCCCATGTCGCCGTCCCCTACGAAAGGATACCTCATTATCGCTCATTAAAACTTGAGGGCTACGCACCTCGGCGCTTAAATATCA
>JAFVVB010000078.1 GCA_017502425.1 Ruminococcus sp.
GCAGGGGTTTTTCTTAATAACCGCCGGTGTGGTGGAATAGGCAGACACAAGGGACTTAAAATCCCTCGATCATTGCGATCGTACCGGTTCAAGTCCGGTCACCGGCACCATAAAATGACAGATACCATCTGGTATCTGTCATTTTATTTTTTCCTACATTTTAGGGAGCGGACTTGAAGGCGAGCGTTAATAAAACGTCATAGTATGACGTTTTTAGCGAGAGCGAATATCTTCTTTTCTATTCGTAGATGGGGGCAAGACGAGGCACCTTTTTCTTTTTTATTTTACACAGGGAAACGGCACCACGTCGTCGCAAACTCATAAGCTCTGCGATGATTTTTTTCTTAAAATAGTCGCCCGACCTTAATATCGCTCCTCCTTTCCAAAAAACTTAGATTTCAAAGACCCCGCTTACTTTTTATTTTTCCTACATTTTAGGCGAGCTTTAGAATTAATACACTACATAAAAACAGCCAGAGGATTTTTCCTTTGGCTGTTTCTTTTCTTCTATTATTTATTTATCGGTCAGAATATCCATCACAAGTGCTGGAATATTCATTATTTTATTGTCGGTTTCGTTAGTAGATGCAAACATATAGTATTCTTCATCTGTGCTTATATAATCCAGAGACAAATACGTACCGATTCGTCCTGAGTGACCTTTACCTTTTTTATAAAATCCCATGATACCATATCCGTAGTGCTCGGCATTATCAGGTGAATGGTCTTTGATCATTTCCTGATAATTTTCTTCTGAGATTATTTTACCGTTTACTAAACCTTTCATCCATTTATCCATATCAGCAGCTGTGGATACTATATCTCCCGCGCCTTTTGCCGCGCCTGCCTGTTCTACCTGAAATTCAAACGTATCATATGTGAGCGACTTGCTGAAAAACTCGTTATCCTCTACTTCAAGCACAAAACCCGAGTCATTCATCTCAAGCGGTTCAAAGATGTTTTTTCTGATAAAGTCGCTGTAATACTCTCCTGAAACTTTCTCTACTATCTGGGAAAGTAAAAGATAGTTGGTGTTAGAATACGCCAGCTGAGTATCAGGCTCAAAATCAAACGGCTGTTCATACACCCACTCATTAATCCACTGTATATTCTCGCTTTCGGTTTTATCAACCGAAACTCCGTCTAAGTGATCGAGCATCTCCGGAATACCCGAACGCATTGAGAGTAAATTTTTTATAGTGACCTTTTTTCCTGATTCGTACTGAGGAAAATATTTATCCAATGTATCTTCAATGCTTAGTTTACCCTGTTCGCTGAGCATCAGGATAGCTGCTGCACAAAACTGCTTTGACACCGAACCGATAAACATCGGTGATGAAACGCTGAGCGCATTTCCTTTTTCGTCTTTCCCTGAAGCTCCACTATAAATCACTTTGCCGTTTTTATCGGTAAGGTACACTATACCGTTAAAATCATCGAGCTTTTTCGCAATTTGCGTTTCAATATCGCCGTTTTCATCCTCAACTTTTGAAGCACTGCTGACACCTTCCGGTTTTGTCTCTTTTTCCTTTGATATATCCACCTCAAAAAATGAACAGGACACTAATGACATAACCATAACACAACATAACACCACAGCAATTAATTTTTTCATAATACCAATCTCCTTTGCTATCGATATTATAAACCTGTGGTGGATTTAGTTCAAACGACTTATCGTTTAGTAATTAAACTATTGGTTTACTCCAAAAGAGGTTTAGTGCGTCTGAATGACCACATATAATCAAAAAATTTCGTTCTGGTTAATTCGTCCGCATAACACAAAAGTGGAATAACCGAACTTTCCTGATTGAACATATACGCGAATATCTCCCCGTTAGTGGTTTCTATAATACTTTTAGTCGCGAGATTATTCTCACATATACCTTCCATCAGACTATCAACTTCTTTTTCGGAAATTCCCGTATTCTTACTGATAAGGGACGTGGCAACCGGAGTATTGAGTCTCGAATACATATAAAAAATAATACTGAGCATCTTTTTATCAGCAAAAACCTCAAACACTTTCCTGAGCTTTTCCATATCGGATAGACGCGCTTTAAGACCACTTTCTGGTTCTTTCATCAAAAAGAAATAGTGAAAATCGTGGGATAATCTTGAAAGCGCCATGCCGTTATCGGTCATAATTTTAGCAAACCAATCAACACCACTATCATCGCTTGAAAGCCTATCTAAATAGTCGTCTGAAAAATCCTCGGGAGGTTTAGATTCATACATAATACCGCTTGATATAGCAAAGCATAGATTAAACGCAAAATGATACGCTTCTTCCTCAGGCATCTGGGACATCCTACGAGCAATCACCGCCGACGTGATATCGTCCTTTAACCCGAATAACGTATCTATGCTCACGCAAAGCGCCTGTGATATAGAGGGCAGCAGCTCTGCGTCAGGAGTACCTCCGCGTTCCCATTTTGAAACTGCCTGGGTGGTAACACCCAGCAAATTCCCCAGCTGTTCCTGAGTCAATCCTTTTGCCACGCGATACTTTTTTATCTGTTTTCCGATAACGCTCATAATTAAACCTCCGGATTACTATATTTATTATATTGTATCAACTGTGAAACTATCTTTCAACTACTATTTTAATTCTCTTTGCATTTTTCTTCCGTATTCCAGTAAACTTTCTCTTCATACTGTTTACAGCCGGTTTGAATGTTAAGCTTTTGTAAAATTAATGTTAAAATATGCCTCTTTTACTTATTTATTGGCTCATATTTTGATATAATCAGTAGCATATTGTATAAAAGGAGCAAATTTTGATGAATCATAGTTTATCGCTGGGTATCGATATAGGCTCCACTACAACGAAGCTGATACTTTTAGACGGCGAAAAAGTTATATATGAAAAATATAGAAGACATCTCTCACAAGTGCGTCATACCACTCTTGAGATGCTGCGTGAAATGCAAAATGATATACATACTGACACACTATCTGTTACAGTTTCAGGTTCTGCGGGAATGGGTCTTGCTGACTCGGCGGGGTTACCGTTTGTGCAGGAAGTGTACGCAACCGGCGAGGTTGTTGAACATAAAGCGCCCGACACTAAAGTTGTTATAGAACTCGGTGGCGAAGATGCCAAAGTAATATTTTTTGGTGGCGGAGTGGACGAGAGAATGAACGGTTCATGTGCAGGTGGCACAGGTGCATTCATTGACCAGATGGCAGTACTGCTTAATATGACGGTTGACGAAATGGACGCAGAGAGCTTAAAAGCTACCCGTATCTATCCTATCGCGTCCAGATGCGGAGTATTTGCAAAAACTGATATACAACCACTGTTAAATCAAGGTGCCAGTAAAGCAGATGTTGCGGCCAGCATCTTTCAGGCGGTAGTAAACCAGACTATCACGGGACTGATTCAGGGCAGAAAAATCGACGGAAAAGTAATGTTTTTAGGAGGTCCATTATACTACTGTCAGGGACTGAAAAAACGATTTTATGAAACTTTGAATCTTAACGAAGAAACCGCTGTTTTTCCTGAATATGCGCTTTACTCGGTAGCTATGGGGGCTGCAATGGTAGCAAAAAACCACGAGCCTATACCTTTTTCAAAGCTGATAACACAGATTGAAAACAGCGCAAAAAGCGAAACCCACGGCACAGACCGCCTTCCTCCTCTTTTTGAAAATGAGGCTCAGTATGAAGAATTCACCACCCGTCACAACAAAGCAAACGTGGACAATATCGACATATCCAAATACAGCGGAAAAGCGTGGCTGGGTATCGACTGCGGAAGCACCACCACAAAACTCGTACTGATTAGCGAAGATAAATCCATTCTTTACACCTACTATAATTCAAACGAAGGTAACCCTGTTTCGCTGGTGCGTGACCAGTTAAGGGAAATCTACCGTTTGTGCGAAAACAGAATCACTATATGCGGTAGCTGTGTCACAGGATACGGAGAAGAACTAATAAAACATGCTTTTCATATTGATGAAGGCATAGTTGAAACGATTGCTCACTACACAGCCGCAAAACATTTTCAGCCTGACGTTGACTTTATTTTAGATATCGGTGGTCAGGACATCAAATGCTTTAAAATAAGAAACGGTGCTATCGACAGCATTATGCTCAACGAGGCGTGCTCCTCGGGATGTGGGTCTTTCATTGAAACTTTCGCAAAAGCCATGGGCCACGATATTGCCACCTTTGCAAAACTCGGTATATTTGCTAGCGCTCCTGTAAATTTAGGCTCCAGATGCACAGTATTTATGAATTCTTCTGTAAAACAATCCCAGAAAGACGGTGCAACAGTAGAAGATATTTCCGCAGGACTTTCGGTCAGCGTTGTCAAAAACGCGATTTATAAAGTTATCCGTGCCGTTTCGCCTGAGGAACTCGGTAAACGCATCGTAGTTCAGGGCGGTACCTTTTATAATGACGCTGTACTGCGTGCTTTCGAAAATGAAATCGGTTCGGATGTAATCCGTCCATCTATCGCGGGATTGATGGGTGCTTACGGTGCGGCTATTCACAGTATGAAAGTCAAAGAAAGCTCTATTCTTACTAAATCAGAGCTTCTAAGCTTCAGGCACGAATCAGCCACCACAGTATGTAAAGGCTGTGCTAACCATTGCAGTCTCACTGTAAATCGTTTTTCTGATGGAAAACGCTATATTTCCGGTAATAAATGCTCCAAAGGTCTTAACAGTAAGAGCGAAGAAGAACAGGTGAATCTCTATCAATTCAAGCGTGATTACTTAAGCTCACTAAAACCTGTTAAAGGCACTAAAGGTAAAATTGGTATACCGATGGCACTTTCAACATATGAGCTAGCACCTTTGTGGCATACACTATTTACTTCTTTAGGGTTTGAGGTACATTTCTCAAAGCTCTCTAACCGCGCTACCTATGAAAAAGGTCAGTTTACTATTCCATCCGACACCGCGTGTTATCCTGCTAAGATTATGCACGGTCATATGCTTGAGCTAATACAAGACGGTATAGACACCCTTTTCTATCCGGGACTAACATATAATGTTGATGAAAAAGCATCTGATAACCACTATAACTGTCCTGTTGTTGCGTATTATGCTGAGCTTCTAAACGGTAATATGGAAGAGCTTAGTAAGGTGAATTTCCTGTACCCTTACTTAAGCCTCAATAACGAAAAAGAGCTTTTCAAAACTATTTATCCGTGTCTTAATAATCTTGATAAAAACATCTCAAAATCAGATGTAAAATCGGCTATATCCAAGGCTTTTGACGCTTATGAAAAGTATAAATCAACCATACGCGAGCAGGGTGAAAAAGCGATTTTGTACGCTAAAGAACATAAAAAACGTATTATGATTTTAGCCGGCAGACCATACCACATTGACCCTGAAATCGGCCACGGTATCGATAAACTTGCGTCTTCACTTGGATTTGTTGTTGTCAGCGAAGACAGCATATGCCATTTAGCCGATGTACAGTATGTAAACGTACTTGACCAGTGGACTTTCCACTCAAGGCTATATCGAGCTGCTGCTTATGCAGTAAAACACAGCGACACAGAGCTTGTACAACTTGTGTCGTTTGGATGTGGTGTTGATGCTATCACTACGGACGAAGTCAGAGCTATTTTAGAAGAAAATAATAAATATTACACCCAGATAAAAATCGATGAGATAACTAATCTCGGTGCCGTTAAAATCCGACTGAGAAGTCTGCTCGGTGCATTAGAAGAAAGGAGTTGAGTATATGCAAAATAAAAGTTTCGTACCTTTTACTAAGGACATGATAAAAGACTATACTATACTCGTTCCTAATATGCTACCGATGCATTTCAAGCTTATCTCCAGCGTGATGAAGACATACGGTTATAATTTCGAGTTGCTGGAAACCGACGGACCACAGATTGCTGAAACCGGTCTTAAATATACTCATAACGACACCTGCTATCCTGCTATTTTAGTAGTGGGACAGTTTATGGACGCGCTGCTCTCGGGTAAATATGACCCGCACAAAACAGCGCTCATTATGTTTCAGACTGGTGGCGGATGTCGTGCCTCCAACTATATCTCACTCATACGCAAAGCGCTGAAAAAAGCTAATATGGAATACGTTCCTGTCATTTCTTTCAGCTTTTCAAATCTTGAAAACCATCCGGGATTCTCTCTTTCTATCAGAAAGCTTCGCCAGATGATATATGCTGTGCTTTACGGTGATTTGCTGATGAATCTGACTAACCAGGTACGTCCTTTCGAAGTAAATAAGGGCGACGCAGAAAAACTCGCACTAAAGTGGACCGACAAACTAGGTGCACAGCTAGGTAATACTAACACCATCAGATACAAAGACATCAGAAAAAACTACGAAGAAATAGTAGAGTCATTTAAGAAAATTGAGCTAAACCGTTTTGATGCGGTCAAAGTCGGAGTAGTTGGAGAGATTTTTGTAAAATACTCACCGCTTGCGAATAACGACCTTGAGCGCTTCATCATTTCTGAAGGTGGTCAGCCGGTTATACCGGGACTTACTGACTTTTGTCTTTACTGTGTTTACAATAAAATTGTTGACAGTAAAATTTATAAACGCAATCTTTTACAGCTTATGATATGTTCGCCTGCGTATAAATATCTCAACAAAAAACGACAGCATCTGAGCGATGTGCTCACACACTCTGATGTCTTTGAAGGACTTACTTCTTTTGATGATGTAATAGCACTTTCAAAGGGACTAATTAATCAGGCTGTTCAGATGGGAGAGGGTTGGCTTTTGACATCAGAAATGGTAGAACTTGCCGACTCGGGATGCAAGAACATTGTATGTACCCAACCTTTCGGTTGCTTACCTAACCATATCTGCGGTAAAGGTATGATGAAACCTATTAAAGAAATATGCCCTGATGTCAACATCGTCGCTATTGACTACGACCCGGGTGCAAGCAGAGTGAATCAGGAAAACCGACTTAAGCTGATGCTTGCTAACGCCAAAAAACAGCAGAAAAAACACTCTCAAAAAGAAAGTAAATCTCAATATGCAACTGTATGATAAAAAATCCACCCTTTTAATTCAGGGTGGATTTTTTTACTTGTTATTTTTCTGAGCTTTCGATAGTTTTCTCCAGTTATAAAACCCGTATAAATCATTACAAAGAAACATCACAAAGCACATTACCATAGGTAAATATGAAATATCAGATATAGTAGCCAGCGTCCATAGAACTATCAGCACTATATCATTTAATCCATAGCCGATACCGTAGTATGGTGAGCGTAAAAAAGTAAGATATGCTGCCATAAAACTGGTGGTTATTGAAATTGTGGAAAACATAAGGTTCGGAGTACAAAGTGCTTTTAGTATAAAGTAAAATATCGCAGTGACCAAAACCCCCAGAACACACATTATCGCGACCTGTTTTTTAGTTACCCTACTAACCTCTACTACATCGGTGTTTTTATATGGATGGCGAATCCACTCGATAGTCGCAACCAGTGCAATTGGTGCTGACATAAAAAGATATGTTATCATTTCACCGTAGTAGTGAAACGTCATTGACACTATTCCGTATAAAATAGAGAACAAAACCGTCATCATCTGGCCGATAATAAGACCTTTTGCTACGAAAATCAGCGCTGTAACACCGAGCAGTGACGTTAATGTTTCAAGGATTGAATTTTCACGCCCTAAAAATGCTGAAACTATTATAGTCAGCATTGACACTCCCCACAGTATCCATTCAAATGTATTCAATTTCTTAAACGGATTTTCAACTCTCATATATCCTCCAAAAAAAGAAGCATCCGCAGCATATCTTCTAAGACCTAACGATGTGCAACGAATGCTTATTTGCATTTCTCTACCCGGTGGCAGTTTACGATGATTATAAGTTAATTCTTTCATAAAGTCAACTTACACTGTGATTAAACTTAAGTCTAAATAAAAAACAGGCAGTCTAATGACCGCCCTAACAGTATTATCATACCACAACGGTTATTGAAATGTCAACGCATTTTGAAATTCTTGTTCGCATTTTCCACAGTTTCTACGCTTTGCACTAGTATTTTATGTTAACTTTATACAATATTACATATTGCATACTACTAAAAGTTATGCTATATTATAGGTGAAAAGAGGAGGACAGACCAATGTACAATTAAAACACACGGCTTAAACACCAATTACGGCAAAGTTCAGATGCTAATATAAAATTTATATATATAAGCAAAAATTCCGTAAATACATAAGACTTTAAACATACTTCCTTTTTAATAATAATATAACATCTGAATTTTGAAAATGATGTAAAAGCCAAAAAGCTGAAAACGAACTTTACAGACGGTGTTTCTCAAAAGAGAATGACGCGATGGCTAAAAAGCACCAAGTAGTAATCAGTAGTCAGAAGCGACGATATTAAGAAAGAGAGGATAATATGAAGTTAGATATCAAGAATCACCAGAAATAACCCTTGGTTGATGTGTAAAGAAACACAACCAAGGGTTATTTTATTGCGTCTTTCTATATAAATACCCTCAATGATGTTGTAGGTAAGTATTTCCACGCCCTCCCGAAAAAATGAAC
>JAFVVB010000079.1 GCA_017502425.1 Ruminococcus sp.
TGACCATCCGTGAGTACTATCAAGTGATTTGTAAAAATCACCGTTAGCAAAGCATCGTGTGATAGCCATACAGATTGGCATATATTCAGCAGGACAACCTGACATAACAGCATTAACCGCTACCTGATATGCAGTAATAGTTTTGTACGCAGGTTTTACGCCGATAATACTACCATTTCTCTCGTTTACTATCTCTTCGGCTGTCATATTAGTGAACTGTAAGTAATACTCTACTTTTTCATTAGTAGGTGGTACAACAGGAAGACCATCTGACATCTCGTTAACTTCGTAGAATTCCTGTACACGCTGGTAAGAACCTGTGAAGATAGTGTCGTTGTACTTAGCGCTGGTAGCAGCACCTGCAATGTCATCAATTTCTTGCTGTGTAATCTGTGTTGTAAGACCGGTTACTACCTGGTCATATAAAATGTCGCGAGCTTTCTGCTGCTGAACAGCAGTTTCGTCGTTAGCAAAAGCACCAGGATAAGCCGCTGTTCTGATAACAGGAACACCACGGTTATAACCGGTAGATTTAATCTGAGGAATAAAAGTCTCGGCACCTACTACGACAGCAGGAACACCGACATACTCAGCGGCGATAGCGTTACCTGTTTCTTTAACTGTACAGATACCGCAACCGCAGTTACCGGAGATTACAGCGTCAACGCCGTAATCTTTTAGTTTCTTCTGGAATTCTTTTGACTTGTCACTAGGGTTAAGTGGGTTATATGTACCACTTTTGCCGATTTCCTCCATGAAGTAGATGTTACAACCATAATCTTCAATGAGCATATCGGCGAGTACCCTATGAGTAACTGAAGCAGAGAAGCTACCGCCTACGAGTGCGATAGTAGCACCTCTTAGTGCATCAGTACCATCAAGACGTGACGGCTGTGTAATAGACTCGATAGAAGAACCGAGTGGCACAGGAGTCACGATTTGGTATTCGTTTTTAGTTGGAGCTTCATTAGAAGCTTCAGCCGTTACAGCAACGTCGTTTTTAGCAGCTGCAAATGATGTTAAACTTACCGTAAGCGTACCGATAAGACATATCAAAGCAAGCACTAATGACAACAATCGCTTTAAGATGTTTGTTTTCATGAAACCATCCTCTCAATATATTTTAATAATAAACGCTGAATCTAAACTACGTTCCTGTTCAGCCTTTTATATTACTGATTTATTTTGATGCATCAACGCTTTCGCTCACCTGCTGGGGTGTCGCCTTTGGCATTTTTTCAGGCTTATAATATGTAGCATCACCGAAGAATGCATCAGAGAAAATAGAATTTTTAGTCTTATCATCGATAAACTTAAGGTTACCTTTATCGTCAAACTCATAACCTACTGTGTACTTAGTTTCCTTATCGGTGACTAAACTGAATGTGATTTTTCCTTTTTCCGCTGTGTACGCATAGTACATATATCTGTCAAGCATCAAATCTTCACTTTCATAACGGATGGTCATAATGCCGTCATCATTAAAGCCAAGTGTCTCAACATATGGTAATTCATAGTAAAAATACGAAAGGGCACGTTCGTTAGTTGACCACTGGCCAATAAGTTTATCATCAACCGAGTACTTATCGTATGATTCTTTATCATATTTCGGAGCTTTCGACTGCTCCATAACGTAAGTCTGAGCTTCAGTCTTTTCTCCGGTTTCTTCGTTAAAATATTCAGGATAAATCAAGGTAAGCTTAGCTTTACCAAACAGTTTCACACCGTCGATAGTGTATTCCAAATCTTCGCCACCGAGATTTATATATTTTTTGCCGTCTTTTTCGGAAAGTTTGTAATCGCCTTCTTCAACACCGCCGTCATAAAACGTTTTCCATTTTCCGTCACCATAGCGATTTGATTTCTCGAAAGTATAGTAAGCTCTTTCTCTATCATCTATCTGGTCGGCAGTAGCTTTTTCTACCTGAGGGTTTACTGTCAGTTCCCACGAACCATTTATTGTATCTGGTAAAAGAAAAGCAAAAACTACAAATAAGATAACAACTACTAAGCCTACGGCTATAAAAAGTATTGTTTTGTTTTTGCTTATCTTACTTTTTTTATCGTGCTTCAAGTCTTCTCTTTCGACGGGTAGCACAAATTCTACGTCTTTACTATCCATAAAAAACTCCTTAAAAATAATAATTTTTCACATATTTACTCCATTTTGTTAAATATAAACATAAAATTTGATGCAAATGTGAGATTTATCATTTTTATATCAAATTTTGTGCTATAATATGTATATAGTATGGAGGTGATATAGTGTGAATAAATCCACTAAAATCTTACTGGTAGAAGATGATAATAAGCTCCGTGATACAATCGTCGATTATTTGCAAATGAACAATTTTCTTGTTACCGCTTGTCCAAACGGTAGTTCTGCGCTTAATCACTTTGAAAGCACCCCTGTCTTTGACATCGTCTTGCTTGATGGTATGCTACCTGATATCGACGGATTTGATATCCTTAGAAAAATAAGGCAAGTATCTGATGTGCCAGTTATTATTCTATCTGCCCGAGAATCAGAAAGAGACCAGCTCAACGGATTCCACCTTGGTGCTGACAATTATATAACCAAACCGTTTTTGCTGAGTGTTTTAAAAGAGCATATCAACGCGCTTTTATATCGCACCAATCAATCAGATGAGAATAAAATATATTTTTCAGCAGGAGTGCTCAAACTCAACACAGTTGAACGTAAAGTATATCTGGATGATATTCTAATAAATACAACACCACGTGAGTATGATTTACTTTTGTTTTTTATGAAAAATGAGCGAATTGTTCTAAGCCGTAACACCATTCTCGACAGCGTATGGGGTTACAACTATGTAGGCGATTTACGTACAGTCGACACTATCATCAAACAGCTAAGAAAAAAGCTAGGCAAATACAGCAGTTACATTGTATCCGTCTATGGAATTGGATATAAATTTGAGGTTCAGCATGAAGAATAAACTTACTATAAAACTTATTGTCATAATTGTTGCTACCATTACATTACTGGTGGGTGTTATGGCACCAATTTTCTATTACCTTCAACCAAAGATGTATATCGAACACGAAAAACGAAATGTCGCTGAGTTTTCTGAGACGCTAAAAAATGTTGAACCATTCGACAAAGAAACCATCTCAGAATTCGTGAACAATTCAAAAGAATCATATCGAATCTACATATTTGACAAAGAATTTGAGCCGCTGTACACCTCGTATCAATTCGGTAATAATAAAAAATTCCTGAAACAGCTTTTTAGCAAAAAAATGAACGCTTTCTCTGAGAATGCCGAACCATATTACACCGAGGTTGATAACGACCCTTCCGTAAGGCTATCAACCTGCTGTAACAAAAACGGCACAGAATACTATATCTACATCAAAGACAGCCATAGTGGTGTTAGTCTGGTATTCGATTTTTCTAACAAAGTATTAGCAGGTGTCGTTTTAGTTTACATTATCTTTTGTTCAATAGTAATGTTCTTTGCCATTTCTCCAATGACAAAAGCTGTAAGAAAGATTACTAAAGTTGCAATGAATATATCGGAAAACAATCTTTCTGTACGATATCAAGGAAAAATACACAAAGATGAAGTCGGCGACCTTGCACTTAGTGTCAATAAAATGGCAGACACTATTCAGGAAAACATCAACAATTTGGAAAACTACAATTTCGTACTCAGAGAAGACAACCGTTACATGCTGGAATACGAAGAATCCCGACGTATGCTACTGCGTAACATTACCCATGACTTAAAAACACCTCTTACTGTTATCAGTAGTCAGGTCGAAATGATCAGTACATGTGAGCAACAGGAAAAAAAGGACTACTACTATCAATCTGCGATGGAAGAAATAAATAAGATGAGCCAGATGATAAGCGATGTATTACACATGACTATAAACGAGCGTAACATCATCGATAAGAAGGTCCAGAATCTTGATATCAGCGAACTTATTACCAAGTTATGCGATAATAACTACGCGTATGTAAAATCCAATAAATTGGAGTTAAAGAGAGATATCAAGGAAAACCTACGACTAAACAACATCAAAGAATACATCGAATTTATATTTAGAAACTATATATCGAATGCAGTTCAAAATGCCGATAAAAACACAGAAATAATCGTTTCGCTAAAAAAACACCATAACGCTATACGATTATGTATTGAAAACACTGGTCGAAAAGTTCCGGATGAAATGAGAGATAAAATCTGGACTGAAGCTTTCTCAACTTCTCCTGAAGGTAAATCCAACACAGGATTAGGTCTATACATAGTTAAGGAAATTTCTTTAAAAGAAAATACCCGTTGTGGATATGAAAACACTGAAAGCGGTGTGCGTTTTTGGTTTGATTTTATCGACTACTCCTGAGATAAGTAAAAATACTATAAAAAATAAAAGTATCCATCAGAATTTCTGATGGATACTTTTTTTATGTTTACTATCATTTTTTTATACTGACTACATAAGAATCAATAATAAAAGTTTCACATTCGCATTCACGCTTCAGTCCAATACTAAGTCCTTCTCCGCTGTGCTTAACGAATGCTTCTTTAGCTGTCCATAATCGAAAAAAACGTTCTAGAACTTCATAGTTTTCACAATGAGTAAAATCAGTATTTTCGGGAGTAAATCCAAACAAATACAAAAGCTCGTCTTCTGTACATATCCGTTTAGCAACTGATAAATTTATCGGTCGTATTTTTTCGATATCTATACCAACCGGTTTATCCGATACAGCACACACAACCATATCATGGCTGTGGCTGATATTAAACTCAGCTTTTAGATTCTTAGCATATGGTTTACCGTGAGGGCCTTTTTCGAACTTGATAGATTCTTCCCTAACTGCGCACCACTTTGAAACAGCTTTTCTCGCCATCATATCACCGACTACCAATCGGATTTTATCACTTTTTTTGCTTAAGTGGTCTACCCTATTCTTTTTTTCATCATTCATAAAAGAGTAATATCTAATATACTCTTTTTCGCTTAAATCATTGATGTTAAATATATCCCACTTCATAGCAGATACCCGCTTTCAGAAATTAACACTTTCAAGTCCATATGCATCAGTGTAAAAAAGCAGATAGCAATAACGCTACCTGCTTTAATTTTCAAAAACTATCAGATTTCTGCAAAGTACTTGATAGTACGAACCATCTGAGATGTGTATGAGTTCTCGTTATCGTACCAAGCAACAACCTGAACCTGATATAAATCTTCTCCGATTTTACCGCACATAGTCTGGGTAGCATCGAAAAGTGAGCCATAACGGATACCAACAATATCAGTAGATACGATAGGGTCTTCGTTATATCCGAAAGACTCATTAGAAGCAGCCTTCATAGCAGCATTAATGCTCTCTTTAGTAAGATCCTTGCCTTTAACAGCAGCTACGAGAATAGTAGTAGATCCGGTTGGAACAGGAACACGCTGAGCTGAACCGATGAGTTTGCCGTTTAACTCAGGTACAACAAGACCGATGGCTTTAGCAGCACCTGTGGAGTTAGGTACAATATTAGCAGCAGCTGCTCTTGCACGTCTTAAGTCACCTTTTCTATGAGGTCCGTCAAGTACCATCTGGTCACCTGTGTATGCATGAACAGTAGTCATGATACCATGCTCGATAGGGGCAAAAGCGTTTAGCGCTTTAGCCATAGGAGCGAGACAGTTAGTAGTACATGATGCAGCAGAAATAATAGTATCGTCTGATGTGAGAATATCATGGTTTACGTTGTAAACGATAGTAGGCATATCATCCTTAGCCGGTGCGGATACTACAACCTTTTTAGCACCTGCTTTGATGTGTTTACCTAAAGCTTCTTTAGTAAGGAAGAAACCTGTGCAATCAAGAACAACCTCAACACCAAGTTCTTTCCATGGAAGCTGTTCAGGATCAGGATTCTTATAAATCTTGATTTCTGTACCATCAACAATGATGCTGTCTTCTGTGGCTTTTACAGTATCGGCAAGTTCATAACGACCCTGTGTTGAATCATATTTCAAGAGATGAGCGAGCATTTTTGGATCTGTTAAATCATTGATAGCAACAACCTCATAACCTTCTGCTCTGAACATCTGACGGAACGCAAGACGACCGATACGTCCAAATCCATTAATAGCAACTTTTACTGACATTTTATGTCCCCCTTTTATTATAACAGCTTTTGCTGAAAAAATTTTTTAGAAAATCAGACTCGCTGTGTCGTCCCAACGACTGTATAACCTGCAATTAGGCTGTAAAATCAGGTATTTATAGTCTTCTACGGCAGTTTTACTCATACAATCGTCATCAATAACCAGTGACATTGAAAGGTACGAATATTTAATTCTGCCATATGGAAGTCTTTCGAGTGGAGTAGCTGTTTTTCTGACTTCATTGATAAACTGAGATACAACGCTTTCTTTACATGCGTGCTCTCTTACCCACTTAGCCTGATCGTTCTCATCGTTACTTGAATAAAGCACTCTGAGAGTAATCTGGTCAGGGTCAAAAAGTTTTTTAGCATCAAGGAAAAACTCTTGTGGTTTACCGTCGTATTTATCAAAGTAATCAGTTAAATTCACTGATAGTCTCAAATTAAAACCATGGTCTTTGATTTTTTTACACAGATTCTTGAGTTTTACAGAATGTTTAGTCGGCATCTGAGTATAGTCAATATTGACTTTGTCATCAAACGCAGTTATGGATACGCTGATAGTACTGATACCGACAGTACCCCTTAAAAACTCCAGATACTCATCATCGAGAAATGCACCCGTGGTCTGCATTTCAATCCATCTGAATGGTTTAGTAAGACTATTATTCATTTGTGAAAAAAGATATAGAAACTGACGATTCTGCTGTGGCTCACTGGTACCAGTAAGCATAACAGTATTACACCCGTTATCTCTGGCAAAAGCCATTCGCTCAAGATAATCACGCTGATGCACATCGTAATCAGGCTTATTGATATCAATTAAATTATCAATACTCTCGCAGTGCATTCTGCTGACACAGAAACGGCAATTATTTACGCATTGTTTATTTGGAACAACAATAGACAAACTCTGAATATTCAAGTGAATTTCCCCTTAATCTCTTAATTAATAAAATAATATTATATTTATAAGCTCAGGTCAAGACTTAATAAAATGAGAATAAGATTACTTTTCTCTATTGAGTCTGAAGTCTACTGAACGCTTGAGATAATCGAGGTATTCAGCGTCACGACACATAGCTTTTGATGGGGTATCAGAAAGCTTGGCTACCGGTCTGCCATTTACATACTGGAGTTTGATAACGATATTGAGTGCTTGTTCACAAGTATCGTTAGAACAGAAAGTACCGATACCAAAAGATACTTTAGTTTTATCGCAAAAATAATCATAAAGAGCCTGAGCTCTATCAAAATCAAGGCTGTCACTGAATAAGAGAAGTTTGGTTTTAGGGTCAACGCCAAAGCTCTTATAGTGCTCAATCATTTTTTCACCCCACACAAAAGGATCACCGCTATCGTGACGTACACCTGTGTAGTTATTCACCATTGAACGACTAAAGTCTTTTAAGAATAGATCAGTAGTGACAGTATCTGTCAGCGCCGTACCGTTATCACCGTTATACTCATCATACCAGTCTTTCATAGCAAAATGATTAGTATAAGCAAGCGGTATTGAATCAATGCCCTGATACATCTGAACGAATTCGTGAGCATATGTACCGATTGGTGTGAGATTAAACTTTTTAGCTATATAAACGTTTGACGTACCGACGCATTTATCGGTTTCAGTAGCAAGACGTCTTACTACTACCTCTTCCCACTCTCGTGATAATCTTCTTCTGCATCCGAATTCGGCAAACTTGAAAGTATATGTACCGTCGTTTAAAGCCTCTATCTTTTTATCTAATTTTTCTTTTGCAGAATTAAGAAGTTTCTCATAATCGTGAGCCATTCTGAAATACACTTCGTTTACTATCTCTAAAAGATAGATTTCAAACTGCATAGCAGAAAATAGCGGACCATCAACAACAATGCTGAGCTCTCCGTTTTCACTAAGAGAAATGTCCACATAATCTCTGATTGGATGCCATAATCTCAAAAACTCTACATAGTCGTTTTTTATAAATCTGATTGAGCGAAGATAATCAAGCTCATCGTCAGTAAATCTCAGCGTACACAGATGATCAACCTGAGCGCTGATTTCATCAGCCATTTCTTTAGTGAAAACGACGTCATTATTACGGCACTTAAAATAATACTGACCACATAAATCAGTGTGTTTATGGAAAATAACCTGATCCATATTAAATTTATATAAGTCTGTGTCTAGTAGTGATACTACGATAGGATTAAGTTTCATAGTGCTTTCCTTTCTGATTATATACTATCTGTTTCTAAGTTATCTTTACACGATAAAATGGTGGATTTAAAGGTTTCGTATTCTCCCCATAATTTTTCATTAGTGTATTTTTTCCACTCACAAAAATCATCACAAACGAGATGTTCGCGCATTTTGGTAGCTGATATATCAATAGTTTTTGGAATATACAACTCCGCTACCACTAATGAGCTGACGCTGTCAAACCAGTCTATGCGACGCTGTTCTTTTCCCGATACGAGTAAGTCGGGAGTCTTTGAAAAACGTTCAACTACATTTTCAAGAACGTATTCCCCCCATTTAGAGTTGTTTCCTACTCCTATATCAGGCAACGGAAAAATCTTAACTTTATCATCAAAAACTTTTCTCAGTATGCTCTCTCGTTTTTCGTAAGTAAACGGATTTTTAGCAGTACCGTGTTCCTGTGATGAACCTATAAACACACCGACCTCATCACACAGCGCTACGGCTTTATTAATTATTTCTTCGTGTCCCAGATGAAAGGTCTGGAATCGTCCGATAACGATGCCGAGTCTAAAAGGTTTATTCCCCATAAAACCACCCCTTGTGTATTTTAAAGCTTTGGATCAAAAGAAGGCATAAGCTGTAACTTAAACAGATTCATTTTATGCATTCGATCTATTCTCTGCTTTTTATCTTCATCTTCAATTATACCTTCTCTGATATAGCGATCCAGTTCATCATAAGTAAAACCGAGATTATCTTCGTCAGTTTTACCACACAAACCATCAATAGGTACTTTATCGACCAGCACGTCAGGTAAACCTAAAATCCTGCCTATTTCTTTGACTTCTCTGACAGTAAGATTAGAACACGGACTGAAATCGCCGACGGAATCACCATATCGTGTGGAGTATCCGACCCAATCCTCGGACAGATTGCAAGTATTCGCTACTCTGCCGTTGTTACTCTGGGAAACTGCATAGAGCGTTGCCATTCTGACTCTCGGAGCAAGATTAGTCATACTCAGTGCATTAAGCTCAAATGGTATAGCATCAACAATACAGTCCATGGCATCTTTAATATTAACGACAAAGTGTTTGATACCTAAAGTATCAACTAAAAGCTGTGCCATATCTATATCATGTTGCTCTCCGTTTGGCATCAATACACCTATAACACGGTCTTTACCAAGCGCTTCTACACATAAAGCAGCAACAACCGAGCTGTCTTTTCCGCCTGAAATACCTACTACGGCATTACAACCTTTTCCGTTTTTATCGAAAAAATCTCTAATCCACTTAACGCAATCATTTTTTACTATTTCAGCGTTGAACATATTTTTCACCTTCTGTTATTCTATCACCTGAATCTGACAGCATTTCATAGTAGCTAAAGCACAGTTATGGGTATCTACTGTTACACCGGCACAGCATTTAGCATCTACTGTAATTAAAGCTTCTGGGAAGTTCGCTTTTAAAACAAGTGCGTTACTTACTACGCAAATATCGGTGCATAAACCGATAAGTTCTACACTAA
>JAFVVB010000080.1 GCA_017502425.1 Ruminococcus sp.
AAGTTAGCGGCGAAATCAATGTTTACGTGGTCCTGAATTTTACCGAACTCTTCGTATGCCTTGAGTTTTTCGGTCTGGCCGCATTCAAAGTGAGTGTCAGCCATCAGAGAAAGAGTGAGAGTGGTGTTGCTTTGGAGCTTGCTGATTTTAGACGCGGTATCTTTAATGTTAGGAGCGTCTGGGTCAGGTAAGGTGGTAACGGTCAGTATGTCGGCGTCATCTTTGCTTAATATAACAGAGTTATCTACCATCGCAGTCACGTAGATTTTGTATGGAGTGTCCGGTGCTCTTCTGCTTACTATAAAGCTATCTGCTGTGGTACTGGTGTATACAACGTCATTGACGTATACCCAGTATTTCTGAGCGCCTGAAATCAAAGACCAGCTGACCTGAATTTCGCTGTCTGATAAAGCGGTAGCCTTCACGTTAGGGACTTTAGTCGGAACTAAAGGAAGAGAGTCTACCTTTTTTACTAAATAGCGCTGGATAATAGTAGCGTCTACTATGTTTACTGATGCATCTCTGTCAACGTCGGCGAGTATGAGCTGACTAACGCCCAGCGTGTGACTTCCTACGATATGGTACTGAATTTGTGTTACGTCAATAATAGATACGGTGTTATCTTCGTTTACGTCGCCGTAAAGCATAGATAAAGCAAATACCGACGAAACGATAGCCGTAGAGAAGACCAGCATAATAGCTAGTATAAAGCATATGATTTTCTTCATATTACACGACCTCCATTTTTTCGCGTTTAGTATAGCATTTGGTTTTACTTAGTGTCAATAACTCCTGAGCTGTCAGAAAAAGTGTTTGCCTCTACGTTTACTATCGGGGTGTCGAGGTAGTAGTTGGCAATAGGAATGAGCTCTTCGTTTATGATGTCGGTGCCCCTAAGAGCAATACCGTCTTTATAAACGTCTACTACATAGCCTTCGCAGCTTTCAGGTGAACCCGCAAAGGACCCGTTTTCGTCGATGACTCTCGGATTTGACAGCGATGAGATGTGTATAGAATGAGTGGACAGCATATCATCGTAGTTAGCCTTTTTATCGTACTGCTGACAGTCAAGTCTGAAATGAGTATGACCGTGGAAGTGTATAGCGTTTTTGTAGTGGGTGAGCAGGTTTTTGAAAGAAACAGAAGTTTTCTCACTAGCGATTTTTGATGTGATACCTTGGAGTGTGTCCAGCGGGTCACCGCTGCTACTTTCTATCGGAATGTGCTCAAAAATAAAGCAACGCTTCAGGCGGTTTTCCTCCAGCACTTCGTACAGCCACTGAAGCTGACCTTCTTCGAAAAAGTTATATTCGTGAGTACCGAGTACTCCCATGAAAATGAAAACGTCGTCTCCTTTAGTGAAATAGTAGTATAAAGGGTTGCCGATATACTTTTCGTAATACGAGTTGCTGTTAACAGCGTATTCTTCGTGGTTACCCGCTGCGACATAGACGTCGGTGTCAGGCGAGTAGGTGTCAACCATATATTTGAAATTAGCGAGTTCTTCTTCTTTTCCGTAAACGGTCAGATCACCGCAGATGACGTTGAAATCAACATTTTCGGTATTGTTAAAGTAATTGAGAGCGAGTTTAAAATCATCTTCGGCTGTGTCATATCCTAGATGGACGTCGGAAGTAGCGCTGAAAGAGTAGAGTTTTTTGCCTGATTTATTGATAAAGGAGTCGGCTAAATTGATGATTCCGACCTTGTGGTTGCGTGTGTTGTAAACACCGATTTTAGTAGCACAAAGAGGAGCGGTGTTTGCAAAGATGAACTTATCGTATGTAGGTGCAGGGTTTTTGGCGCTGACTAAAAGTGAGCATATGTCAGCACAGTTATTAATAATACCCTCGTTGCTTTCAAATTTTAATATGTATGTGCCGTATGGCAGTCCTTCACTCAGTGTAATCACATGGTCGTTATCCATAGTGCCAACTATAACAGCATCGGTTGTGATGTGTAATTTATCGGCATAAAAAGCATCCTGAACAGTATAATCAGCAAAAGCAGCAACTACATATATTTCGTATGCAGTATCGGGGTCAAGACCTTCTATTACGCATGAGGTGTCGGTCGTACCTTTATAGCATACGGAGTCTAAGTATACCCAGTATTTGCTCGCATTTGCGGTGCTTTCCCAGCTAAGTTTAATAGTAGTAGCGTCAGCAACTGCTTTTATAGAATTGACTTTTCGGTTTATGTTAGCAGTAAAGTCGTCTATTAGCTGTGCGAGATAACACTGTATCATAGTCGCATCTAAAACATCGCACACGCTGTCGTCGTTGACATCAGCATAAGGTAACAGCTCTTCGTCTATAAAACTAAGCTGTGCTAAGTGCATCTGTATTATAGTAGCGTCGGTGATACTGACTGTACCGCTACTATCAACATCTCCGTATCTGAAAGCATTATTCGATGATGAGTGCAGACTTATATCAGAAGCAGAAACGGACACAGTACAGCATATTATAATAAGTGCTAAAAGCACCGATAGTATTCTCTTCATAAATAGCACCTTTTCTTTGAGTAAGTACACTGTAATTATACATATATTTAAACGAAGTTTCAACTATCAGGAGAGTTAAAACTAAGATATAATGAGAAAACGGTGAGTTTTTGAAATGCACCGACGGTTCATGGCAAAAATAAGGGGCTTCACATGATAAGTGAAGCCCCTGTGCTTATAAATAATTATTCGCTTTTAATGCTTTTATTCAATCGGCATCAATCCGGCAATGTGAGCCTGGATTCTTGTTGCGTCAGTGATGCTGATGATTTTATCTTTATTGACATCACCGTTGACAAGTGACATATCAGTAAGTTCGTACAGCAGTGCACAATGGTACTGAATCAAGGTTGCGTCCATAATGGTGATGTCTGAATCAAGGTCTGTGTCGCCAAGGAGGTATCCGTTTGGAGTATTTGAATAATTTTTATCCTCTTTGGTAACCTTGAACACAATTTTATTCTTTTTGAAATCAAGTGTCGGATAGTCATCAGGTGTTTCGCCGTTGTCAATGCTCTGGAACCAAGCATAGTCCGGTAATACTGATGTGATGTTGAGTCGATAGCAAACCTCGCCAGACTTGAATTGCTCGAGCGTGCAAACTGTTCCCTGTGGCTTTAAGTCAGGGTTATTATCAAGGATATAGCAGTTGGTAACATTTGGACTTTCACCGCCGAGAGCTCCGATGAAGTAGTCATCACCAGAGTACAGAGATACCATTGTGCCACCGACTTTACCGACATTGTAGCTGTTATAAATATAGTAGTTGTTTGCCATACCCCCGCCGACTATACCACCGCAATAAAGTGAAGAGTCAGCTGTTACATCTCCGAAGTTAGCACAGTTGTAAAGTTTTGTAATATATAAACTGTTTGCGAGCAAACCTCCGATATTTTCAGAATCAGAAGAAACATCGCAGTAGTTGATACATTTTTCAAATATGGTGTCTGTTGCATAACCGCACATACCACCAACTTCAATTGCACCCTTTACTTTTACGCTTCCGCTGACTGTACAACCAGAGATAGAGCTTTCATAGTAAGCTTCACCGCAAAGCACACCTACTTGTCGGTCTGGTCCGTCGAAAACAGGATTGTACGCGTCTGTTTCAAAGTCAATACAAGCATCCTTGATGTGGAGGTTCTTAATGGTTGCACCTTTGAGCGCTCCGAACAAACCAACGGTTCTATCGATATCTTTGCGTATAGTCAAACCGCTGATAACGTGGTTGTGACCATCAAATGTTCCGCAAAACGGCTTATCGTATGTACCTATCGGAAGTGACCATTCAGTGTTAGCAGGACAAACAATATCATTAGCGAGAATGTAGTTTCCGCTTTTATACTTTTCATTGCCATTGTTGATGTTTTCGGCTAATGCAAGAAGGTCACCATATGATTTGATAATGAATGTGCCGTCGCTGTCAGATGGAATACCTTTTTCAGTTTCAAGCACGAACTGAGTTTCTGAATACGGCATATTGTAGTTGAATTCGTAGTAGCCTGATTTTTCGTTGTAGAAATACTCAGCCTCACCTTCATCAATTAAAACAGTCTGGGTTGTTTCAGCGTTCTTTCTGATGCATTTGAGTGATTTTATGTTGTTGCCATCTTCTGGCTTTATTTTCAGAGTGATATCATTTCCGGACTTGACTGTGCCAGAAGAAGTGATAATATCTGAGCCGTCATCAATTAAAAATTGAGCGCTGTCGCTATTGTAATCAAGCGTTACCTTCTGTTTGTAGTCGCCCGATGTGTTTGCGACAATAACAGTATACAGGTCGCTGCTACCTGCGATGCTTGAGAAATTGATGTTGTTGATATTGAATTTGTAGTCAGTAGCAGTACCCTTGTTGAGGTTTGCAAAGTCAGCGTCAGCATCTCTGACCATATATGGACCATCACCGAAGTTGAGATCCAGGTCAAGGTAGTAGTCATCTTCGAGAAGTTTGAAGTTCTGATTAGCAGATGGATCAACAGGAAGGTATTTGCCGTAATAATTGACTGGAACACTACCATAAGCAGCAGCAAAAGCTACTGTTTTGTTGAGATTTATGAGTGAAGTGTTGAGGTCAGAAGGACATTTATATGTATTTGTACCGTCAGACATTTCTTTTCTCAGGTTGATGTAGTCCATTGATGCAACGTGGAAGTCACCGTATACATTGTCGGAGCCACCAAGCGGGCCTTCTCTCTTGATTCTGTTGTACAAACTGCGAAGTTCGAGTTCGCCGTAGTATGAAGCGTCAAGAATGTAGTACACCTGCGAGCTGTTATTTCCCGGCACGATTCTGTTGAATCGAACCTTTTCTGACTTAAAGTGATTCGCCTTTGTGACAAGACCGGTGCATTCAAGTCCGTCGCAAAGCTCATAGATTGCTTTGTTATCATTGTAGTTATATTCATTTTGAAATGAGTTGATAGTAAGTTCTACACTCTTGGCATCTTCAGGCTGGAAGTATCTGCCCATATATGTTACCTGATCGTTGTAGTCGCCTGTGTAGCTTGATGCATCAATATTGATTGATGTACTGTACATTTGTGAAATTTTATCGAAAGCATATAATACGCAGTCATAGTCTTTATTATCACCTAAGAATTCGTCTTTGATGCTGTTGTATGAAACTTTATGGTTGCCGTATGTAACAAGCGATTCATCAGCCCAACTTTCGACATCTGAGTTGTTCTTCTCAAGATATTCGCCCTGATTTGCGAGAAACTCGCCGTAAGCAAGCTCGAGCATAATGATAACCATAGCCTGCTTTTGAGCAGTGCCCGATACAAACTCGTGCTGCTGTTCGCTGTATGGTAAAGCAAAGTAAGCGTAAGTCGCAGCTCTGTCGAGAACATTCGGCTCGCCTTGTGTTTCGTAGCCCTCTCTTTCGAGTTTATTGCTGAGCGCTTTGATTGTGTCAACAAAAAGCATGTTTATGCTTTTGTTGGTATAAAGTGCA